>NZOB01000084.1 GCA_002693085.1 Flavobacteriaceae bacterium
CATAAAAATTATCTTTATTGATTGCAGAAGAGTAAGTAAGGTCGTATAAGCTTTCAGAGATTGTGTATGGTGATTTTGGTACATAATAAGTGTGTACCATATACATAAACTCATTTTCATTTACACCCTTAAATAAGTTGGTTTTTAAGTTTTTGATATTATTCCAACCTATTTGAGGTATTTTATTGTTATCACAATTAAATTTTTTCACTGTTGTATTAATAATTCCAAGGCATGATGTATCTCCTTCTTCTGAGTAAGTACACATAAGTTGCATTCCTAAACATATACCAAGTAATGGTTGTTTTAAATTTGGAATTAGCTTATCTAAATTTTGATTCTTTAATTGTTTCATCGCATATGAAGCATCTCCAACTCCAGGAAAAATAACTTTCTCGGCAGAAATAATTTTCTCTGGAACCATAGTATATATATGATTAACTCCAATTCTATCCAAACTATGTTGAATACTTTTTATATTACCCACTCCGTAATCTACAATCGCAACATTCATTTATATAATTCCTTTTGTAGTTGGAAGGATCATATTACTTTCATCCTTCTTTATTGCTGATTTAATTGATTTAGCAAAGGCTTTAAAAATTGATTCAATTTTGTGATGTTCGTTATTTCCAATTCCTTTTATATTTATGTTTGCTTTTGCAGAATCTGAAAATGATTTAAAAAAATGGAAAAACATTTCAGTAGGCATATCTCCAATTTTTTCTCTTTTAAAATCAGCATCCCACTCAATCCAATTTCTTCCTCCAAAATCAATAGCACATTGTGCTAAACAATCGTCCATAGGTAGAACAAAACCATACCTATTAATACCAATTTTATTAGACAAAAGTGAATTAAATGCTTCTCCNAATAAAATCCCTGTATCTTCAATAGTATGATGTTCATCTACATTTAAATCCCCATCAACAGTTAAGTCTATATCNATTAGCGCATGTTTTGATAACTGATCTAACATATGATCAAAAAAAGAAAGACCTGTATTTATATTACTTTCNCCAGATCCATCTAAATTCATTGATAATNTAATTTTTGTTTCTTTCGTGTTTCTTNTAAANTCTGATTTTCTNTCTAAGCCCTTCAAATACTCATAAATATTTTTCCANCTTGAAATAGTTTCAGANTTNTCAATTTTAGACTGAGATTNTGAAAAATAAATTGANNTGCAACCAATATTATTAGCAAAAATTAAATCTGTTTCCCTATCCCCTATTACAAATGANGATTTTAAATCAATTGCANTATCGTTAATATATTTTGTTACTANTCCTAAACCAGGTTTTCTAGTTGGAAGATTCTGCTCTTCAAAGCTGTTATCAATTAAAATATCTAAAAAACTTATGTNCTCGTTACTTAATGAGTCAATTATAAANTTTTGAACTGGCCAAAAAGTATCTTGTGGAAATGAGTCTGTTCCCAACCCATCTTGGTTTGTAACTAAAACCAAATCATAACCGAGTTCATTATTGATTTTTTCAAGATATTTGAANACACCAGGTATAAAAGAAAGCTTATCGAAACTATCTAACTGTTTATCTATCTCAGGTTCAACTACAATTGTTCCATCACGATCTAAAAAAATTATTTTTTTCATATTTTTTNGAGAGTATTTATTAAAATTTTATTCTGCTGGGGAGTTCCTACAGTAACCCGTAAACAATTTTCACAACCTCTAACATTTGATCTATTTCTGACAACTATACCATAATCAATAAGCTGTTTGTATCTTTTATCAGCATCATCTACTTTAATCAAAAGAAAGTTTGANTTTGAAGGAAANACAACTTGAACAAAAGCTAATTCCTTTAATTTTAACTCNAGGAACTTTCTTTCATTTATTGTTTCATTAACCTGGTCAATATTCANATATTCCCTCTNGAGAGATTCAATTGCCTTTTTCTCTGTTAAAGAATTAATATTATATGGTGGTTTAATCTTTTTTAAATAGGAAATTATTTCTGGATTTGAATAACCTACNCCAAGTCTGATANCTGCAAGTCCAAGAGCTTTAGAAAAGGTTTGACTAACTATTAAATTATTATATGAATTTATTTTTTTTAAATAAGATATATTGGAATAATCAACATAAGCTTCATCTATAAACACAATTCCTTTAAATGATTCTNTAATTTTAATAATTGCTTCATTACTAAANGAATTTCCAGTAGGGTTATTTGGATTTGTAATAAAAATAACTTTAGTATCTAAATCAAAACTTGATAACACCTTATTAATATCAATTTGAAAATTTATATCTAAATCAATTTTTATATTTTCAACATCATTAATTCNNGANGAAATATCATACATTCCATATGTGGGATTTAATGTAATTATTTTATCTAAACCTGGATTNCAAAAAACTCTAATCACTAGATCAATTAACTCGTCTGTTCCATTACATAGAATTAAATTATTTGTATTTACATTTTTAAAAGANGAAATCAATTTATTTAANTGAATATGTCTGTTATCAGGATATCTATTTAATTNATTGTCATAAGAACTTTCATTTGCNTCTAAGTAAATAAAATCACTAGTGGACTTAAATTCATCCCTTGCAGATGAGTATGGAGTTAATTCCTCAATATTTTTTCTTACTAAATCTTTAATTTTCATTGATTCTAATTGATACTGCTTGTTTATGTGCATCTAACCCCTCACTTAAAGCCATTGTTTCAATTGCATTTGAAATTGACATTAAACCAGATTTAGAAATTTTTTGAAAAGAGATTGTTTTTAAAAAACTATCAGTATTAACACCACTATATTGCTTAGCATAGCCNTTTGTGGGTAAAGTATGGTTTGTTCCTGAGGCGTAATCCCCTGCACTTTCAGGAGTATAATTTCCAATAAAAACAGAACCAGCNTTTGATAGTTTAGAAATACAATATTCTTCATTTGAAGTATTTATAATATAATGTTCAGGAGCATATTCATTTATAAAATCAATCGAANCATCTATTGAATCAAATAATATTGATTTTGAATTTTCAAGAGATTTAGTAATAATTTCCTTTCTAGATAAANCTTCTTTTTGAATTTTAATTTCCTTGGAAACTTTATCAATTAAAGCCTTTGAATTACTTACTAAAATTACCTGACTATCAATTCCATGTTCAGCTTGNGATAATAAATCCGATGCGACATATTTTGGATTTGCAGAATCATCAGCAAGAACTAATAATTCACTAGGGCCAGCTGGCATATCNATTGAAAGACCATAATTCATTGAATACTTCTTAGCTTCAGTAACATATTGATTTCCTGGACCAAAAATCTTGTCAATTTTTGGAATTGATTCTGTGCCAAAAGTCATAGCTGCAATTGCTTGTGCACCACCTACTTTAAAAATATTACTTATACCGCATANTTTACATGCATAAAGAATTTCAGGAGNTATCTCATTTTTAAAATTTGGTGGTGTACAGAGTATTCGATTTGAGCAATTNGCAATNAAAGAGGGAATACCTAACATTAATACTGTTGAAAATAATGGAGCAGATCCNCCAGGNATATAAAGTCCAACATTATTAATNGGACGTTTTTCTTGCCAACAATTAATCCCTTTTTGAACTTCGATTATATTTTTCTTTTGTAATTGTGAGCTATGAAATTTATAAATATTATTATATGCTAAATCAATTGCTTTCTTAAGATTTGAAGATATTTTAAACTCCGAATCATTAATTAAATTTTCTGAAACTTTTAATTTATCTACTTTAACATTATCAAATTTTAAGGTATAATCAATAAGTGATTTGTCTCCATTTTTTTGAACATTTTTGAAAATTTCTTTCACCGAATCAACAACAGAATTATTTTCAGTGTATGGTCTTTGGGTTAAAGAATCCCATTTTGATTTGCTAGGATTAATTATAATATTCATTATAAAACCATTTTTTCAATTGGACATACAAGGATATCTTCTGCACCAGCTTCTTTTATTGAATCAATAGATTCCCAAAATTTATCATCATCTATAACTGTGTGTAAAGAGGACCATCCTTCCATCTCTAGAGGAAGAACAGTTGGGCTTTTTAATACTGGTAATAGACTTGATACCGTTTTAATTTTGTCGTTTGGCACATTCATTAAAATATATTTAGATTGTTTTGCTCTCAGAACAGAATTAATTCTAAAAATAAGTTTGTCTAGAATCTCCTTTTTTGTTAAATCAAAATTGTTTGAGTTGCATAAAACTGCTTGAGAATCAAATATTGTAAGTACTTCTTTTAAATTATTCTTATACAAAGTATTTCCTGTAGAAACAATATCACATACTGCATCAGATAGACCAATATTAGGAGAAATCTCAACTGAACCATTGATTTTATGTATTTCACAATTAAGATTATTATTTGAAAGAAACTTTTTTAATGTATTTGGATAAGATGTTGCAATTTTTAAATTATTCAAATCCTTAAGTCCACTGTATTTCATATTTAAAGGAATTGCAATAGAAACTCTACATCTTGAAAAATTTAAATTCATTATTTCATCAATATTTAATTCACTTTCTTGAATTAAATTTTGACCAATTATTGCGATATCTACTACTCCATCAGATAAATATCTAGGAATGTCACTATTTCTTAAAAAATATATATTTAAAGGGAAGTTTTGACAATCAACTTTTAACTGATCTTTAAAGTTGTCAAACTTAATACCTGCTTTTTCCAATAGTGAAATTGATTCTTTGTTGAGTCTTCCTGATTTTTGAATTACTAAATTTATTTTCTTCATTATTTATAAATAAAAAAACCCGTTTGATTTCTCAAACGGGTTTGTTATAATTAAGTATATAATCATCACATATCTCGCTTGAGAATATATATGTTTAAATGATGATTATGAATACGATTTATCATTGCTTTTACAAATATCTTACTTTTTTTTTATTTTAAAAATAAATATTACTGATTTCCTAAAATAATTGGTAAGCCATCACTTCCTGATCCAATAATTACTGTTTTAGTATTCGGAGATTCAGAAAGCTTCAAGGTAGCTTCAATTCCTTTATCCTTTAAAATATTTGATGTTAATGAACTATTTAATATTCTGTTAGCATTAGCTTTACCTTCAGCATCAATTCTTAATTTTTCAGCTTCTTGTCTAGCTTTCTCTAATCTAAATACATATTCTAAGGCTTCTTGCTCTTGAGTTAATTTTCTTTCAATAGCTGCTTTAATATTTGCAGGAAGAGTTACATCTCTTACCAGAACTGAATTAATCTGAACATGTTGAGATTCCACATCAGAAACTAGTTGCTCATATATTTCATTTTGAATTGCATCTCTCTTTGTTGAATATAACTGTTCAGGCGTATATTGACCGACTACACTTCTAGCAACTGCCCTAAGTGACGGAATAATTACGACATTAAGATAGTTTGAACCTTTTGTTTGGTGTAATAAACCAAGTTCAGCAATTTTAGGCTGATATAAAACAGAAATATCAAGTGATATATCTAGACCATTTGAAGATAAAACCTGCATTTTACTTTCAAACACCTCTTGTTGTTTTACATTATAAATGTATACTTTGTTCCAAGGCATTACAATATTTAATCCCTCGCCTAATGGTGGTTCATCAGTAACAACACCATTACCAAATGTCTTAAATAAGACACCTGCTTCTCCATATCCAATATTTACAAACGTTTTTGCAAGAAATATGAATAAAATTAACCCTCCAACTAAAATAGGGAGTCCAAGTTTTTGTAGTTTTTCCATGATAAATTTTTAATTAAGTTAATAGACCGCCATCAACATTGATGACTTGTCCCGTTATATAAGATGACAAATCTGATGCCAGAAAGAGACATAAATTTGCTACATCATAAGTTTCTCCAGGTCTTTTTAAAGGAATATTATTATTCCATGACTCAATGACTGATTCAGACAACTTGTCAGTCATTTCAGTTTTTATAAATCCAGGTGCTATAACATTACATCTTATATTTCTTGATCCTAATTCAAGAGCAATAGATTTTGAAAATCCTATAATACCAGATTTTGATGCTGCGTAATTAGACTGACCTGCATTTCCTTTTACACCAACTACTGAACTCATATTAATAATACTTCCAGCTCTATTTTTTAAAAAAATTCTTTGACACGCTTTTGTCATATTAAACACTGAATTAAGATTAATTCTAATAACTGAATCAAAATCTTCCTCAGTCATTCTCATTAATAAGTTGTCTTTTGTTATTCCAGCATTATTAATTAAAACATCAATATTGCCAAAATCTGTTATTACTTTTTCAACTAGATTCTCACATTCTTCAATCTTTGAGGCATCACTTTTATATGCTTTACAAAGAGATTTATCTGAACTAAGTTCACTTACAATCAAATCTGAAGCTTCAGATGAAGATGAATATGTAAAAGCCACATTAGCCCCATGTTCTATTAGCTTATATACAATACCTTTACCAATTCCTCTACTTCCACCAGTAATTAAGATGTTTTTATTTTCGAGTAATTTCATTATTAATTAGTTTAATATTTTTTTTACTTCAAGACCTATATTAGCAGGTGAATCAACAACGTTAACACCTGATTCACTCAAGATCTTCTTTTTTGCTTCAGCAGTATCATCTTTACCACCAACAATTGCCCCAGCATGCCCCATTGTTCTACCTTTTGGCGCAGTTTCACCAGCGATAAAACCTACAACTGGTTTTTTAATTTTAGATTTTTTAATCCATTCTGCTGCATCAGCCTCTAATTGTCCACCAATTTCACCTATCATAACAACACAATCTGTATCGGGATCTTCAAAAAACATCTTTACAGCTTCTTTTACAGTTGTTCCGATGATCGGATCACCACCAATACCAATTGCAGTGGAAATACCATAACCAGATTTTGAAATTTGATCAGCAGCTTCATATGTTAGAGTTCCTGATTTTGAAACTAAACCAACTCTTCCTTTTTTAAATACAAAACCAGGCATAATACCAACTTTAGCTTCATCTGGTGTTATAATTCCAGGACAATTTGGACCTATCAATGTACAATCTAAGTTTTTTATGTAACTATAAACTCTAGACATATCAGACACAGGAATTCCTTCAGTTATAGCAACAATTACTTTAATACCTGAATCAGCAGCTTCAATAATTGCATCAGCAGCAAAACCAGCTGGAACAAAAATTATTGAAGTATTTGCACCTGTAGCATTTATTGCATCAGTAACAGTGTTAAAAACTGGCTTATTCAAATGACTTGTGCCTCCTTTTCCAGGCGTTACTCCTCCGACTATGTTAGATCCATATTTAAGCATTTGCTCAGAATGAAACGTTCCTTCAGAACCAGTAAAACCTTGAACAAGAATCTTTGAATCTTTATTAACTAATATACTCATCTTAATCTTTTATTCTTTCTATATAGTCCCCTTTTTCAGTATCAACTTTAACTTTATCTCCTTCATTGATAAAAAGAGGAACATTAATTTCAAAACCCGTCTCTAAAACAGCTGGTTTAGTTGCATTAGTTGCTGTGTTTCCTTTAACTCCGGGTTCAGATGAAACAACCTCTAAAACAACACTAAGCGGCATCTCAACAGAAAGGATATCAGAATTTTCAGTGTTTATTATTATTGTAACAATAAACCCTTCTTTAAGAAATTTACTTCCTTCAATAAGGGATTTATTAACTTCAATTTGATTATAATCATCAGTATTCATGAAGTGAAAAGTTTCACCATCATTGTATAGGTATTGATATTTTCTATTTTCTACTCTAACATCATCAATTTTATGTCCTGCTGGAAACGTATTATCTATAACTTTTCCTGATGTAACACTTTTTAATTTTGTTCTAACAAAAGCTGGACCCTTTCCAGGTTTTACATGTAAGAATTCAATAATTTTATAAATATCATTTGAATATTTAATACAGAGACCTTTTTTTATATCAGACGTAGATAGCATATTTTAATTTTGGAAATAACCTTTCATTATTCCTCTTTGGGAATTCTGAATAAAGGATAATATTTCATCTCTTTCTTTTGTTGCTTCAACTTCAGCTTCAATAATACTAATTGCTTGAGTATTATTATGTTTCTTTTGAAATAAAATCCTATAAATATTTTGAATTGATTTAATAGTTGTAGCGTCAAAACCTCTTCTTCTTAATCCTACAGAATTTATACCAACATAAGAAAGAGGCTCTCTAGCAGCTTTTACATAAGGTGGAATATCTTTTCTAACCAAAGACCCTCCAGCAATAAAAGAATGTCTACCTATTCTACAAAATTGATGAACAGCAACCATTCCAGCTAAAGTTACATGATCGCCTACAGTAACATGACCTGCAAGGGTTGAGTTGTTGGAAAAAATACAATTATCTCCTAATTGACAGTCATGGGCTATGTGAGAATAAGCCATAATTAAACAATTTTTACCGATAACTGTTTTATTGCGATCACTTGTTCCTCTGTTAATTGTAACACACTCTCTTATAACAGTATTATCTCCAATGACAGCAGTTGTTTCCTCTC
>NZOB01000085.1 GCA_002693085.1 Flavobacteriaceae bacterium
AGGAAGTATAGATGCAAATAGAGGAGATTATCAAAATGGATGGGATACTGACCAGTTTCCAATCAATATTCAAGAGACAACAGAAGCTATGTTAGTAATTTTGAGATCTGGAGGATTAATGGGAGGTGGAATTAATTTTGATGCTAAATTGAGAAGAAACTCTACGGATAGAGAAGATTTATTTTTAGCACATATTGGAGGTGCAGATACTTTTGCAAGAGCACTTCTAATAGCTGATAAATTAATTAATGAATCAAAAATTCCTGATTTATTGAAAAAAAGATATTCAAGTTTTGACTTTGGTAATGGAAAAAAATATGAAGAAGGAAAACTAAGTTTAGAAGATTTATATAATTTATCTAAGGGTAAAAAATCCTATAAATTAATTAGTGGAAAACAAGAACTTTTAGAAAATATAATTTTCAATCACATTAGATAGAAAATATTTATTTATCCTTTTTTTAATTCAATTACACTAATTTCTGGCCAAATTCCAACTCTACCAGGGAAACCTAGTACTCCAAAACCTCTATTTACATTGATGTATTGATTTTTAGCGCTGTATACTCCAGCCCAATATTTATATCTATACTTCACAGGACTCCATTTTATAAAACCGGGAATTTCAATTCCAAACTGCATTCCATGTGTATGTCCAGAAAGAGTTAAATCAAAGTGNTTATTATGATTAACAATTATTTTTTCCCANTGAGAAGGATCATGNCTCATTANAATTTTAAAATCATCCTTNTTNATTTTTTTAATAGCCTTATCAATATCTCCTTTNTTCTTNAATCCATCTCCCCAGTTTTCTACTCCAATTAATGCGATTTTTTGATTGTTTTTCTTTAAATAAACACTTTCATCTAAAAGTAAATTAAAGCCCATCTTTTTTTGAATCTCTTTTAGTTGATTGAAATTTTTTTCTTTTTCATCTTGAGAATCCCAATCATAATAATCTCCATAATCATGATTTCCAAGAACTGAAAACTTACCGTCTTTAGCTTTTAGCTTTGAAAAATGACCTTTCCATGGTTCTATTTCTTTGAATNTATTATTTACAAAGTCACCAGTAAATAAAATNANATCTGATTTCTGCNGATTAATAAGNTNTANNNCATATTCAATTTTTTTTCTATTNTCNAANCTTCCGCAATGAAAATCTGAAACATGAGTTAATTTATATCCATTAAATTCATTGGGTAAATCTTTAAATGTTANTGTGTGTTTNATTACTTTNAAATTNTAGCGTCCACGAANNANACCATGAAGCATNATNGGNATGGGTATTGCNCTNAANGCTAAAGCAGTTTTGCTAACAAATTTTCTTCTGCTTAAATTTATTTTTTTCTTCTTAAATANTTTGTTAANNAGAAAATAAAATAACCTNNATATATCTTCAANAAAAANAAANGGNATAATTATAANTTTTGATATAATNANAACNAAAAATATGCCAAAGTTATANGAANNANAAGATCGTAAACCCTGTTGAATTTCAGATAAAANCTNNCATTNATCATATTCANAAANGAANATTTGNATAAANAATANANTGTANATNATNAAGTTTANAATNATNTATNAAACTTTNATTCTATTATTAAAAACAGTTTTNATTGCTCTANAGGAATAAAGCTCAATAAAAAATAAAAAAGAGAAAAAAATGATTAATCTTATCATTAAATTAGAAACAAATTTATTCTTTTTGAAGTCAAAATTCATACCATATATTATTTTATTTTTTCTTCTTTCTTGTAATTCTAAACAATCTNGTAGATTATCTTATTTGGCCTTNGGAGATAGCTATACNATTGGTGAGAGTGTTGATAGTTTAAATAGATATCCTAATCAGTTTGTAAGTCTTTTAGAACAAAGAAATATTTTAGTNGATAATCCTTTGATAATTGCNAAAACAGGATGGACAACAGATGAATTAAAAAAAGAAATTTTATCANATAATATTAAANATAAATTTGATTTAGTATCTCTTTTAATTGGTGTAAACAATCAATATCGTGGTAGAAGNTCATTAAATTTTAAAGAAGAATTTGAAGAGCTTTTGAAAATGGCAATTCAATTCACAAAATCGGAAAAAGTTACTGTTCTAACAATTCCTGACTGGGGAAAAACACCATTTGCAANAGACAGAAATATTAAATCTATTGAAGATTCAATCAATGTTTATAATAGTATTGTAAAAGATGTATGTAAAATATATAATGTTAATGTAATTGATATTGTTGATATTACTAGACAAGTAAATAATAGACCCGAACTTTTAGCTAGAGATAGTTTACATCCTAGTGGTTTAATGTATGGAATCTGGGCAAAAAAAATGTTAGATGAATGGAAAATTTAAATGANTTTANAAATANAAGTAAAGAATTTGATGAANTNGACTCCATTTCAAATTTTAAGGATTTATTCNATAATAATAAAAATTTAATTTATTTTGATGGAAATTCCTTAGGTAAGTTACCCCTTACTGTTATTAAAAATTTAAATAANGTNGTTCAAGATGANTGGGGTAATNATCTTATTCAGAGTTGGAACAAAAAATGGATTAATTTACCAAATGAGATTTCAACTATACTATCAAAAATTTTATGTTGTAACAATGAAGAGATNTTCATAGGTGAATCCACTTCAAATAATCTTTTCAAATTACTTTATTCATTNTGCAATAAAAACTNATATAAAGGAATTTANACTGATATTCTNAACTTTCCATCTGATATTTACATATGTCAAGAAATATCAAAATCTCACAATATACCATTCAATCTTATCTCATATAATGATGAGAAAACATGTGATATTCAAAAACTTGAAGAAATNATAACTAATAGTAAAAACTCAATTTTTGTACTTTCCCTGGTGTCTTATAAATCATCTTATAAATACCCATTAAAAAGTTTAAATAAAATAGCTAAAGAGAGCAATAGTACAATTATTTGGGATCTCAGTCATGCTGTTGGAGCCATACATATAGATTTANAAGAAAGTNATACTGAATATGCTATAGGTTGTACATATAAGTTTTTAAATTGTGGCCCTGGTTCTCCAGCATTTATTTATGTAAATAGAAAAAAAATAAAAGAAATTAATTCCCCAATCAATGGATGGTTTAGTCATGAAAATCCTTTTGATTTTAAACAANAATATTCTCAAACACANTCAATTGAAAAATTTAGATCTGGAACTCCACATATATTGTCTATGTCAACTATGATTGATTCTTTGAATATAACTTTATTGGCTGGAACTAAAAACATTGATACNAAGAGNGAAAAAATGATTNATTTTTTTAATCAACTATTCAAAAGTTATTTAGAAAGTAGAAATTTTAAACTNGAGTCNCCTAAAGATTTATCCATTATTGGATCTCATGTAACCATCAGTCATTCTGAATCTTGGAGAATNTGTAAGTCACTGATTAATCCACAAAAAGGAAAGAAAATAATTGTTGATTTTAGACCAAACAACTATTTAAGAATTGCAATTACTCCTTTATATACAAGTTTTGATGAAATCTTAAAATTAGTTGTTCGTTTAGTTGAAATATTGGATACTGGTGAATTCAAATTACATGATAATTCAAGAGAAATAGTTACTTAATAACTTCATATTTCTTACCTGCTTCCTCAAATAACTCAATTGTTTTATCCATTTGTTCTTTGGTATGGCTCGATGAAACTTGTACACGAATTCTTGAAAGATTTTTGGGAACTACTGGATATGAAAAGCTTACAACATATACACCATTATTATACATATATTCAGCAATTTTNCTGGCTTTAATATCATCATAAATCATAACTGGTACAATAGGGTGAGAACTNCCTTTAATNTCAAAACCAACTTTAGAAATTTTNTCTCTAAAGTATTTAGTGTTTTCTTGTATTTTTTTTATNAAACTTTTATCTTTTGATATGAGATCAATAGCTTCAATAGAAGCTCCAACAATTGCAGGTGCAAGTGTGTTAGAAAATAGATATGGTCTAGATTTTTGACGTAAAATTTCTATAATTTCNTTTTTTCCNGANGTAAANCCTCCAGATCCACCACCAAGAGCTTTNCCTAAAGTACCTGTAATTACATCAACTTTGCCCATAACATNTAAAGCNTCNTGAGTTCCCTTTCCATTTTTACCAACAAATCCNGTNGCNTGACAATCATCNACAAAAACTAAACAATTATATTTTTTTGCTAGATCACANATTTTATCAAGTTTTGCAAGAGTTCCATCCATTGAAAAAACACCGTCAGTTACAATGACTTTTGTTCTTGAACCATCTGCTTCAATAATTTTTTGTTCAAGGTCATTCATATCGTTNTTTGANTANCTNAATCTTTTAGCTTTACAAAGNCNTATACCATCAATNAAGGAGGCATGATTAAGACTATCNCTAATAATTGCATCTTCATGATTGAGTAGAGGTTCAAATAAGCCACCATTAGCATCAAATGCNGCTGCGTAAAGNATNGTATCTTCAGTTTCNAAAAAAGANGAAATTTTATTNTCTAGTTTCTTATGAATATCTTGAGTTCCACATATAAATCTNACTGAGGCAAGTCCAAAACCATAATCATCAATTGTTTTTTTTGCAGCTTGAATAATTTTCTCGTTTGATGCTAATCCTAAGTAATTGTTAGCACAAAAGTTNATTACTTCACTTTTAGTAGTTTTAATTAATGAATTCTGCTTAGTTAATATTTCTCGTTCTTNCTTAAATCTTCCTGATTTTTGAATTTCTTTNAATTCATTTTCGAGTCTAGATTTCAGTGATTTATACATTTTTTTAATACGTTTGTTCAAATGTAATTTTTTTTTGAATAATAATATTTTAATTATTGGAGCTTCTGGTCAACTTGGAAAGTATTTTGTTGACAAACTATCACTAAACAATACTGTTATTGCTTCTGATATATCAAATTCTNATGAATTTAATTGTGAGTTTATATATCTTGATGTTCTAGATTTTGATAATTTAAAATCAGTTATTCTTAAATATAAAATTGAAATTATNTACAATCTAGCTGCAATTCTATCAGCAAAAGGCGAGAAAGATCCCAATAAAACTTGGAATTTAAACACCAAATCTTTTTTAAATGTAGCTAATGCTTCGATTGAGTTAGGGATAAAAAAAATTTTCTGGCCTAGTTCAATAGCTGTTTTTGGACTTAACTCTGGTCTTGAATTTNTAAAAAATGATGTTCCAATGCTCCCATCAACAATGTACGGTATTTCAAAGCTTGCTTGTGAAAAACTAATGTATTATTATAATATTAAGAACATTTTAGATATTAGATCCTTAAGATACCCAGGAATTGTTTCTGCAAGTNAGCCTGGTGGTGGTACTACCGATTACATTGTTGAAATGCTTTATTGTGGATTAAATAANGAGAAATATATATGTTCCCTCAAAAAGGATAGAATTCTTCCAATGATTCACATAAATGATTCTGTTANTGCAGCTATTCAATTAATGAATGTTGAAAAAAAATATTTATCAATTAAATATCCTTATAATATTACAAGTTTTAATATGAGCCCATATCAATGGAAACAGATTATAAATGATTTAGGTTATAAATTTGATGTTGATTATATNCCTGATTTTNGAGATNATATTNCAAAATCATGGCCTAAANCAATAGANGATANTCAATTAAGGAATGATATAANTTGGAAGCCTAAATATAANAGTTCAGTAACTGCAGAAAANATTCTAAAATCAATCCAATCTTAACTCAAANAAACTAGATATTAAGGTAACAGGANNCCATTCTTTACTNAAATTACATTTAATTGANTGTTTTGTTGATTTAGGTTCATAAAGCTTACCTTTTTTTGCATTATCTATTACATCTTCNTTTAGAATTGAATNATCATCACAAACCCTTATTTTTTCACTTAAATAATTGATTTTNGTTACAGGTATTTTATTAAAATTNAGCTCTTTNAGTGCAGTGAATCTATGATGACCATCNATAATNACGTTTGATTTNCTACATATNATTATAGATGAAATAATTATTGATTTNTCTCTGTATTTAAGATTATNTTTTAATATGTTTTTTTTGTTTTCAACTACTTTTTCATGTGGAATTAATTCGTCAACATTNATCATATCAACTCCATGGTAAATATCTTTATCTATTTTAATTGAAAACATAATCAAATATATCAAACTTGTCCATCTTTGAAATATTGTTGANACTTGATAATTATTTTCAATAACTTTATTTTGTGATATTTNAAGAAAAAAAACCCATTCATCTCATATTAGAGTCACTTTTTGATACTTACTCAAAAAGAGTTCCTGATGTAAAAAAAATCACNAGTGCATTGATTGAAAGTAAAATTATTAATCATCAAAATGATATAATTAATGATCATATTGCTTTCAGGACTATGGGTGTAAAAAATTTAGGTATTAAATCCCTTGAAAAAATTTTTCTACATCATGGATATGTAAAAAGAGATTTTTATTCCTTTGAAAANAAGAAACTAAATGCCTATTGGTATTCTCATTCAGANAAAAATATGCCTAGAATTTTTATTAGTGAGNTAAGAGTTGATGAGTTAAGCAAAGAGACTACTGAGATTATNTATAANTATACTAATCANGTAACTACTGANCCTGTTGACAAACTTGACCTAAATAGTTATTCGGAGGTGATTAATTTTTTAAGTAAACCTTTGTGGAATCTACCTACGGTTGATGATTATAATAATCTTTTGAAAGAAAGTGAATATGCATCATGGGTTATATATAACAGATATTATTTGAACCATTACACTATTAGCGTTCATGAGTTATCTAAAAATTACAACACTCTTGAAAAGTTTAATAAATTTTTAATAGGAATAAATATTAAACTTAATGATTCTGGTGGAATTATTAAAAAAAGTAAAGATGGACTTTTACTTCAAAGTAGCTCAGTAGCAAATAAGGTTGAGGCTACCTTTGCCAATAATGAAACTAAACTAATTTCTGGAAGCTATGTTGAGTTTGCTGAAAGGAGAATTTTTCCAGAATTTCTCAAATTACCCCTTGATAAAATTACTTCAAAACATAGAAGAGATGGTTTTGAAGCTTCAAATGCTGATAAGATTTTTGAAAGTACATTTACTAAACAAACAAGTAGAAATTAAAACTTTAAATCATAAAAAACCCCTTGCAAATCAATAATTCACAAGGGTTTTGCGGAGAGACGGGGATTCGAACCCCGGCGACAGTTACCCGTCGACAGATTAGCAATCTGCTCCATTACCACTCTGGCACCTCTCCAAAATTTTTCAAATTTAAGTTTTTTAAATGTTTTTGGTTAGTTTTTTAACTAAATCATTTTTATTAAAAAA
>NZOB01000086.1 GCA_002693085.1 Flavobacteriaceae bacterium
AAGTATAATTTAAAATAGATTTTCCTATATTATCTTTTATATTGTTAGTAAAAGCATTGCTAGAAAAAATTAAATCTTTAGAGGATCAGTGATGGAATTGTTTCATATTATAATTATTGGTGTTATTTCATGTTGTGCAATGGATTTATGGCAAAGGTTTTTGAAGTTTTCATTTGGGATCAATCCTTCAGATTGGGCCGTTGTAGGTAGATGGTTTGTTCTATCAATTTCTAAGGGTAAAATTTACAATCCAGATATAGATAACGAACCAGTAATTAAAAAAGAATTATTAATTGGCTGGCTAGTTCATTATAGTGTTGCCATACTTTATTCTTTTGTTTTTTTTATTTTAATCAAATACGAAAGCTTTATTGCATCCTTTTTTGATGGTATAAAATTCGGTTTGTTGAGCGTTGTAATTCCCTGGTTTTTTTTCATGCCAATTCTTGGAAAAGGTTTTCTTGCTATCAAAACACCCTCTCCCTTATTAGCATGTTCTTTAGCAATTTGGAGTCATACTGTTATAGGAATATCCATAGGTACTTTATTTAAACTTTTTGGGTACTAAAAGTAATTATTAGGTTATGTTTAAATTATGACTGAAAGTAAATTAAGAGAAAAAATGTGTATGTTTGCATCTTCTATGTTTGATAGAGGGCTTACTCATGGGTCTACAGGTAACATTTCAGTTAGATTAAATAATGACGACATTCTTGTTACTCCTTCAGGGTCATCTTTTGGTCGACTTGATCCCAATCAAATTGTAAAAGTAACTAAGGATGGCAAATTAATAGGTAATTCAACCCCAACAAAAGAACTTCCATTACATCAAGCATTTTATGAAACAAGAGGAATGAAATCTGGAGCAGTTGTGCATCTTCATTCAACTCATTCTGTTGCACTTTCTATGTTGCCTGACGTTAATGAAGATAATATTTTACCTTCTTTTACTCCTTATTCGATTATGTTATTGGGCAAAGTCAAACTTTTACCTTTTTTTGTCCCAGGCGATCCAGCGATGGGCGAAGCTATAAAGGGTCTGGCTGGAAAAAGGTCTGCCGTACTTTTAGCAAATCATGGCCCTGTTGTATCAGGTAAAGACCTAGAATCTTCTGTGAATGCTATTGAAGAATTAGAAGCGACTGCCAAATTAGCCCTTATTCTTAAAGACGTAAAACCAATTGAGTTGAATGAAAATCAAGTTCGTTCAGTCATAAATAAATTTAATATAGATTGGGATTAAAAAAATGTATAAATTTTCTGCTAATTTGGGTTTGTTATGGAGTGAATGTTCTCAAATTGAAGCAATTTATAAGGCTAAAGATAATGGTTTTGATGCTGTAGAGTTTCAGTTTCCGTATCAATATGATGCAGGGGACGTAAAAAAAGCACTTGATGAAGTAAATCTTCCTGTAATGGGTATAAATACTATTAAAGGAAATACTGAAAAAGGGGATAATGGCTTATTAGCAGTGCCATCAAAAATAAAAGAAGCAAGAGAAGCAATAGTTCAAGCATTTGAGTATGCAAAAATTATAAAATCAAAAAATATCCATGCTATGGCTGGCGTTTCAGATTTATCGACTAGATCTCTAGTGACATTCATAGATAATTTAAAGTTTGCAAAAGAATTAATTAAAGATTCCAATATAGGTTTAGTAATTGAGCCTTTGAACTTGAAAGATAATCCAGGTTATTTTTTAACAAAGATTGAGCAGGCAAAAGAAATTTGTGAACTTGTTGGTTCTGATTCAGTTAAAATTATGTTTGATTTTTATCACATACAAATAAATCAAGGGAACGTAATGGAAAGATTTAGAGAGCATTTACCTTACATTGGTCATGTTCAAATTGCATCAGTACAAGACCGCTCTGAACCAGATAAAGGTGAACTTGATTTTAATTATATAATTCCAGAAATATATAAAATTGGATACAAAAGCATAATTGGAGCAGAATATAAACCCAAGACAACTACTGAAGAAGGTTTGGGTTGGATGAAAAAATTTAATTAGTCAAAGGTTTTGCTATATGAAAATTGTTAGAAAATATGGTCCAAACAATTTAGAAAATTCATCTCTTTGTTTTGGAACAATGCAGTTTGGAGACGGTGCGAGTGAAAGAGACAGCCATGAAATGTATGAAGCGTGCAGAAACAATGGGATAAATTTCTTTGATACAGCATACGTATATACTGGTGGCAAATCTGAAGGAATTCTTGGCAAACTAATAAAAGAAGATAGAGAAAATATTATTTTAGTCACCAAAGCTGGTTCAGTTGGTGGTTCAAGTGGCAAGAATATAAGGTCACAGCTAGAAGAAAGTTTGAAAAGGCTTGAACAAGATTATGTTGATATTTTTTTCTTACACCATTGGGATGAAGAAGTTCCTTTAGAAGAAACATTTGCAACTTTACTAGAACTCAAAGAAGAAAAAAAATTTTTTCAATTAGGTGTTTCAAATTTTTCGGCGTGGCAAATAATGAAAGCCAAGTTAATAGCAGAAAGAAATGGTTTTCCAAATATTGATATACTTCAACCTATGTATAACCTTGTTAAAAGGCAGGCTGAAGTTGAAATATTGCCAATGGCAAAGTCTGAAAATATAGGAGTTATTAGCTATAGCCCCTTAGGAGGTGGACTTTTAACTGGAAAATATGATCTCGAAAATAATACATTAAATCAAAATAGCTCTGGTAGATTACATGAAAATGCTAAGTATAAATTAAGATATAGTCAAAGCTGGATGTTTGAGGCAGCAAGTAAACTTCAAAAACTTGCTCGTAGTATTGATCAAGATCCGATTTCTCTAGCCGTGGCGTGGGTTTTATACAATGATACAATAACATCCCCAATAATAAGTGCTAAAAACTTAAGTCAACTAAAACCATCTCTTAAATCAATAGATATAAAACTAGATTTAGAAACGTACAAAATGATTTCTGATATCAGTCCAACTCCACCACCTGCAACTGATAGATTAGAGGAAGTTTAACATTAGTAGTTAGAGGTTTTATTATGGAAACAGCTCTTGAAAAAAAATGGGAAGTATATGCGTTAAAATACGCAGAAAGATCAGATAGAACTAGAAAAGAAAGTTTTATTTTTGATGACCACTCTAATGAAGCACATACTATAGACTATTTTATATGGGTTTTAAAATCAGGGAAAAATGTAATTGTTGTTGATACGGGCTATGATTACGATGAAGCTAAAAGAAGAAATAGGCCAATTCAAAGATCCCCATCGGAAGCACTAAAAGCAATAAATATTGATGCATCAGAAGTTACGGATGTAATAATAACTCATCTTCACTATGATCATGCCGGAGGGCTAATGGAGTTTCCCAAAGCAAAATTTCATATGCAAGAAGTTGAAATGGCTTACGCCACTGGGCCTTGCATGTGTCATGACACTATTAAAATGCCTTTTACTGGAGATCATGTCTGTCAAATGGTAAAAAACTTGTATTCAGGAAGAGTTGTTTTTTATAATGGTGTAGGTAGTATTTCACCAGGAGTTACTGTTCATTTGATTGGCGGACATTCCAGAGGATTGCAGTCAGTGAGGGTTAAAACAGAAAATGGTTATATGTGTTTAGCATCAGATGCCACACATTTTTATGAAAATTTTCTTACCGGCAAACCTTTTCCAATTGTTGTAGATCTAGAAGATATGCTTAATGGTTTTAAATTGATTAAAAACTTAGCTTCTGACGTAAATCTAGTTATTCCAGGTCATGATCCTTTATTAAAGGATTTTTTCCCTAAAGAAGGTAGTTCAGGATTTGTATGGCGTTTAGATAAAGGACCTGTTAGTCCAATAAAAATTTAAAATCATTTTCCATAGATTTTCTATATGAAATTGCTGGATCATTTGATGAAAAATCTACGTCTGTCCATTTCATTATTTCATTTTCTTTAACATCATTTTTAAGCTTTATACCATGGGCCAAACCTATTGGAAGAGCTCCTGTAGATAATGATGTTTTAGAGGGGACAAGTTTTCCCCAAACAGTCTCTCCACCTTCGCCGTCAAGTATTTCACCTTTTTTAATGTTTCTTTTAGTTGTAGCAACAACGTCTCCAGTAAATGTTTTTGTCTGTCCAGTAGCTTGATTTAACAAAGCAGCTGAAAATATAGATATATTAAGTTCCATGCCTATGAGATGAAATGGTTTGTACATTGCTGAAAATTGACCTGTATTATCTGTATTCATCCCATATTGCTTAAAACAAGAGGCTGCATAATCATTAGGCGCTTGCAGAACTGCAAAAACTCCCCATCTTAAATCCTTAAATACGGGACGACCATCTCTCTCTAGTGATGAGACAACTTCTACCTGTCCATTTTTTTCTAACAATCCTCCAAAATTTTTTGGTTTTAAAATTTCAGCAAGGTCATCCATTCCACAAGGAGGAAATAACAATCCATTTGTTGGAACCTCTAATTCACATGCATTTGCAATTGCTGCCATTTCTAGGGCAGATTTGGTGCCATCTAAAAATGAATTAAACATTTTAGGGTTCATTCCAGCTTTATGAGCATCTTCATGTGTTAATCCATAATAATCCCAAACTGTACTAGGTGTAGATTTATGATAAATAGGTTGATATCTTGTCCCTTTTCCAGCACTAGTCACATGAAAGCCAGAAGCTCTTGCCCACTCAACTATTTCAGCAGTGAGTGCCGGTTGATCACCATATGCCATAGAATATATAACGCCCGCAGATTTTGCTTCTTTAACTAAAGCGGCACCAGCTAAAACATCTGCTTCAACATTAACCATAACAATATGTTTTCCATGCTGAAAGGCTTGTCTTGCATGTTCAATCCCAGCAGCTGGGAACCCTGTTGACTCAACAACAACGTCTACTTCATCCAGTTTTATTGCTTCAACGCCTTGGTCAACAAACTTTGTTTTCTTAATTAAATCATCACTCCAACCTACATTTTTACATGCTTTAATAGCGTTTTCAGGCTTAAGATCAGCGATAACAGAGACTTCTAAACCACTTGTGCTTGGTACTTGGCTTAAAAACATAGAGCCAAATTTACCAGCACCAATTAGAGCTACTTTTACAGGATTTTTATCATCCATTCTTTTTAATATAGCGTTTTGCAAAAACATACTTTTACCTATTAATTAGAATAAAGTTTTTTTAATTTTTTAATATCATTTTCATTAAATCCAAGCTCGTTAAAAATGTACATTTGTAAAGTTTGGTATTTTTCTTTTATTTCATAAATAGCTGAATTTAAGTAAGATTTTTGTACTTTACCTAAGGCTTTTAGCATTACATTTGTGATCTTAAGATCGTCATTTTTTGAAGAAGTTGTCTGTTCGGCTGTAGCTGCTATTGAGGACAACAATTGATTGGAAAGTAAATAGTTTTCATAAATCAATTCGATAGAGCTATTTAATAAACTTTGAATAATATAACTAGCTATACCAGTTCTATCTTTCCCTGCTGAACAATGAAAAATTATAGGATTTGAATTTGAATTAAGTAGTATGTTGATAAATTCTTTCCAGACATGTTTATGATTATTCAAATATAATTTATAGCTTTCTTCCATTATCTTTTCATATGTTAACCTATTATCACCTTGAATATTTTTTTCAGCAACCATTCTATTAAGGGTGTTAGCAGAAATAGGAAGGCTTACATATTTTTTAAATAAACTCTCTGATAAATTATCTGGAGCTTTTTTAATTTCTTTGGGATCTCTAAAATCAATTATAGCATATGGCTTTATGTTTTCTAATTTAACAATATCCTCACTATTTAAAGTGCTTAATTTAGCACATCTAAACAATAAATTTTTTTTCATTTTAGGACCTATTGCAACATCCCTAAAATTTGATACAGAACTAATAGATAACAATTTATGTTTGTCCTTGTTTGAAGAAATATTTGTTATTCTGCGGCGGTAACTCTTTGATTAACTAATTCATTCAAACAATTATCATTAAGTTTAGAAATTGGTGTGAAATCTCTATGTGCAATCCATTCCTCTCTCTTAAACTCGCGGATATGATTATCGACATGACATAAAGAGAGGTAAACAATGGTTCTACCAAATGGAGAAATATTTGGTGGACTTGCGTGAACAAGCAATGAAGAAAACATTAACATGCTTCCTGCTGGACCAGTTGGAGCTACACAGCCTCCTCTTTTAGCTAATTCTAATACTTTATCGTTATCTAAAGTCCAAAGAGGATAACTGGTTGTTTTTAAGTCATGCCCTGCATCAATAACCCCAACCTTGTGACTGCCTGGAATAAATAATAATGGACCATTTGCAGCAGTTACATCATCTAAAAAGACAGCTATATTCATTGCTCTTGGTTCAGGCATTCCGTCATCTCTTTTCCAGGTGCCATAATCTTGATGCCACTGCCAAACAGCTCCATCAAAAGCAGCTTTGGCATTTAACTTAAACTGGTGCATATAAATATCCCCATCTAACACTTGTGAGACTGGCTCAATTAATCTAGGATGAGCTCCTAATCTACCAAAGGCTTCATTATATTTGTGAGCAGCAAATGCTGTTCTAGCGACACCAGAACTCTCTTTCCAAACTTCTTTTCTATCTTCTAAATAAACTTTGTCTGCTTCGTCTTTTAACAATGAAGCTTCGTCAGCGCTGAACATTTCAGGAAAAAATAAATAACCTTCTTCATCAAATGTTTTTAATTGGGCATCATTTAAATACATATCTAATCTCCACTTCACGTGCTTTTAAATTATAATAAAAAAAATAAAAAATGTAATTAAATTTATTGATGATATAAAATTAGAGCATTATATATTCAAATTCAATTCTATTATATTTTAAAGGAGTCCATATTGTCACTGCTTCCCCCTCTAGATCAGTTAAAAATTCCAGTCATAGGATCTCCACTTTTTATAATTTCAAATCCAGATCTTGTTATTGCTCAATGTAAAGCAGGTGTTATTGGTTCATTTCCATGCCTTAATGCAAGGGAAGGAGAAGGAGAGCCAAATATGTTAGAAATTTGGCTAAAAAAAATTAATGAAGAATTGGATAGATATAATCAAAAAAACCCAGATAATCCAGCTGCTCCCTATGCAGTTAACCATATAGTACATAAGTCTAATGTAAGGTTGGAACAAGACATTGATATCTGTGCTAAGTGGGAAGCCCCTGTTTGGATAACATCTCTTGGAGCCCGACCAGAAGTTAATCAAGTAGCGCACCAAGCAAAGGGTATTGTTTTGCATGATATAATTAACAATTTCTTTGCTAAAAAAGCCATTGAAAAAGGTGCTGACGGATTAGTCGCTGTAGCAGCAGGTGCNGGNGGTCATGCAGGAACTTTATCACCTTTTGCTTTAATTCAGGAAATTCGTGAATGGTTTGATGGACCTNTATTGTTATCAGGATCAATAGCTAANGGNGGAGCTGTNTTAGCTGCTCAAGCTATGGGNGCAGATTTNGCTTACATTGGNNCNNNATTTATTGCNACTGANGAAGCNAANGCTNNTNAANGNTATAAAGATATGATCGTAGAAAGTACAGCCAACGATATTATGTACTCTTCAACTTTCACAGGCGTTCATGGAAACTACTTAAAGCCTAGTGTTGTTAACGCAGGGCTTGATCCAGATAATCTTCCGTATGCCGATAAGAATGATATGAACTTTGGAAGTTCAGGAATGGGTGGTGACAACCAAAAGAAAGCTTGGAAAGATATTTGGGGTTCGGGACAGGGTATTGGCAACTTGCACAATGTACCGTCTGTAAAACAGGCTGTTGATGCTTTAGTGGAAGAATACGAAGAAGCTAAAAAGGCTCTAGAGAGTAAATCAGCTTAATTAATCGCCTTTAAACTCTGGTTCTCTTTTTTCGAAGAAAGCTGTAACGGCCTCTTTTCGATCTTTAGTTTCATGAGTCAATAGTGTTTGGTCATAATCCATATGCATGATGGACTCATCATTCTTGTAAACAAGATTGTTAACACTCCTTTTGATCATTTGAGCGGCAATAGGTGATTTGGATGCATAAAGACTGGCCATTTCTTTTGCTTTGATTAACAGTTCTTCTGGTCGACATATTTCATCGTAAAAACCCCATGAAAAAAGGGTTTTAGCATCTTCATTTTCTCCACCAATCACCATTTTCTTGGCTTTTGCAGGTCCTATTAAACGAACAGCTAAAGGTAACCCAAGCCAGTTCAGGTTAATTCCTAAGTTGATTTCAGGGTATCCCAATATAGCCTCTTCAGATGCAATTCTAAAGTCACAAGCTGAAGCGATACACGCAGCTCCTCCTAAACAATATCCGTTAACAGCAGCTATTGTTATTTGGTCTATTTCTAATATTGATTTAATGGCAGGTTTTCCAAAGTTGTTTCTCCAGGATTCTAGTTTGGTTGATAATTGAGCTTTTTCCTTAAGATCGGCTCCTGCAGAAAAATTTTTACCTTCTCCAGTAAAAATTACTACCCTTGTCTCAAGATCCTCTCTGAAGAGTTCCTTTAATGTGCAGATCTCCTTTAGAACATCAATGCTCAAGGCATTCATAGATTCAGTTCGATCGATGCTTACTATTGCAATAGCATCTTGTTTTTCTATCTTCAGGTGTTGCATTTTAATTTTCAGCTAAATATTTTTCGGCATCTAGAGCGGCCATACAACCAGATCCAGCTGATGTTATTGCTTGTCTGTATATGTGATCTGAAACATCTCCTGCAGCAAATACACCAGGAATACTTGTAGCAGTGGAGTTACCATCTGTTCCAGATATTATTTTTAGATAGCCATTCTCCATCTCAAGTTGATTGGCAAATAAATCTGTATTTGGTTTGTGTCCTATAGCAATAAATAGGCCAGAAATCGTTATTTCACTTTCTGAGGAATCCTTTGTATTTTTAATTTTTATACCACTGACCAGATTTCCATCACCAACTACCTCTTTTAGCTCATGATCCCATACGATTTTTACGTTTCCTTCCTGTTCTTTTTTAAACAGTCTTTCCTGTAATATTTTTTCGGCTCTGAGGGAATCTCTTCTGTGGACTAGGGTTACTGATGAGCAAAGATTAGAAAGATACAGCGCTTCTTCGACAGCAGTATTTCCGCCTCCAATGACGGCAACGTCTTTGTCTTTGTAAAAGAAGCCATCACAAGTTGCGCAAGCGCTCACACCTTTGCCCATATAATTCTGCTCACTTTCAAGACCCAGATACTGGGCTGAAGCACCTGTAGCTATGATCAAAGATTCAGACTCATAGGTGTTTACATTTCCAGTAAGCTTAAAAGGTTTTGAAGTAAGTTCAGCATTTTCAATGTGATCAAATATTACCTCTACGTCTAAACTTTCGACATGTTTCAACATACGATCCATTAGTTCTGGACCCTGAAGGTCATCGCTATCACCTGGCCAATTTTCTACATCAGTCGTAGTGGTTAATTGACCTCCCTGTTCCATTCCAGTTATTAGACAAGGATTCAAACCTGCTCTGGCAGCATAGACAGCTGCTGTATATCCTGCTGGACCTGATCCAAGTATCACTAGTTTTCTTTCAAGATTTTCCATGGCGATAATTATATAGTTATCCTTAAAAATTGTTATTCGGATTAGAACATCTTCTTAATAAACTATACAATAGTTAAAACTTAGATTTGTTAGTGGTTAAAAAGGCTCAAGCAACAAAGAAATCATCGAACCAAGCTGTATCGGTATCTCGTATACGCCTTAACAAACTGATTTTGGATTCTTGGTTAATTATTCAAGGGTTCTTTGGAATTTTCATCCTTCTTGCACTAACAACATTTTCTCCCCGCGATTCTGGATGGAACACACAAGTTTTTTCTGGTAATACTCAAGACATCACTCAAGTATCAAATGCTGTGGGTAGTTGGGGCGCTTATGTAAGTGATTTTCTATTAACCATATTTGGTTACATGTCTTA
>NZOB01000087.1 GCA_002693085.1 Flavobacteriaceae bacterium
CAAAAAAAATGTATGGTAGGGAATATGAAGGAATCTATAGAATGACTTTCATTTTTGATAGTGATGGTATTTTAGAAAGAGTGATTGATAAGGTAAATACAAAAGATCATACCAATCAAATTTTAAATGGATAACTATCCTTTATAACCAAAAAGTTTTTTCTCTTTAATTAATTTTGATATTGTTTTGGGAAGCTTGTATTCCCAATCATTGGATCCTTTTTTAATTTCCTCAAGAACTTCCCATGAAAATATGTTTAAAAGAGTGGGGTCATAATCATTGATGTCAATAATTTTATTATTGTCTTTGAAAAACTTGTATAGGTTTTTCATATTATCATGAACTTGAAGATTAGTACTGTTAATTAATTTATTTCCCTTAAGCATTGGGTATAAATATACTTCAGTATTTTTCTTAAATAATTTTCCGAAAGCTTCTAAAATTCCACCGCTCAAGGTGTTGTAATAGCTTTCATCAAATACCTTAATCAAATTATCAACTCCCATAGTTAAAACTCTTTTTTTGTCAGAATATTTTGAGAAGTAGTCCGATAGTTTATAATATTCTTGAAAGTTTGTAATCATCACGGTTTTTCCTGAAGAACATAATAATTCAGCTCTATCCAAAAAATCTTGTTCATTAATATCAGACTTTCCGCTAAGAAGATTTGACAATGTAATTTCAAAAATTGACAGGGTGTTATTAAGGTCAAAATCTTCATCATTAGAAATCATTTTAAATGACTTTTCATACATGTCCTCATTAACTTTAGTAACTGGTCTAAAACTTCCCCTTATAGCTAAAATATTTTTTTTATACAGAACAGCAGCAGGTAAAATGTTATTACCGTCTGGACCAAACATAACAGCTTGTGTCATTCCATTTTTGACTAAATCTAAACTTAAAAGCCTATTATCAACACCTTTAAAAAGGGGACCAGAAAAATTGATGGTGTCTATTTCAATTGCATGTGGATCTATATGATCATACAAATATTTAATTAAAGACCTAGGTTTATTATGTTTATAATATGCGCCATAGATCAAATTAACTCCCATAACACCCAAAGCTTCTTGCTGAGCCTTCGCATCTATTAAATGAAAACGCACATGCATCTGAATTTCACTGTAATCATCATTGCTGTCAGTTTGAAATCTAATACCCATCCAACCATGACCTTTAAACTTCTTAGCAAAATCAATGGTAGCAACAGTATTTGCAAATGAAAAAAACATTTTATCTGGGTTTGAATCTCTTTTTACTCGAGTTTCAAGTAGATTAATTTCATGCTTAAGCATTTTAGTGAGCCTTGATTTTGTAACATATCTTTTATCATCTTCAATTCCGTATATAGCATCACTAAACCCTTTGTCATAGGCACTCATTGTTTTAGCAATTGTTCCTGATGCTCCCCCTGATCTAAAAAAGTGTCTAGCTACTTCTTGTCCAGCTCCAATTTCAGCAAATGTTCCGTAAATATTTTCATTAAGATTAATGCGCAAGGCTTTATCCTTTGTAGAAAGAAGATTTTCAAAATCTTTATCGCCTTTTAAGGAAACTACCATAGTAAGTAATTATTACAAATTTAGTAAAGTATTATAGATTAAGTGATAGAAAAAATTAAATTTGATTAATTAATGAAATTAATTTTTTTAGGCACCGGAACTAGTACAGGTATTCCAACAATAGGTATTGATAAACCTGTGTGTAAAAGCTCTGATTTTAAAGATAATAGGATGAGGTCTTCAGTTGTTTTGCAGATAGATGGTAAAAATATATTAATTGATTGTAGTCCTGATTTTAGACAGCAAATGCTTAAGTCTAATATATCTAGAATTGATGCAATATTAATTACTCATGAGCATTCTGATCATACAGCTGGATTAGATGATGTCAGGCCAATTTCATTTAGACATGGAAAGATTCCAATTTTTGCTCATAAAAGAGTTATAAATAATTTGGAGCGCAGATTTGATTATCTTTTTGATGAATCTGGTGGATATACTGGTTCTCCTCACGTTTTTTCAAATATAATTGAGGAAAACAATGATTTTATGGTTGATGAAATTAATTTCACTCCAATTAGTTATTTGCATCATAAACTTCAAGTGTTTGGGTTTAGGTATAAGAATCTGGCTTACATCACTGATCTAAAAGAAATTTCTGAAGAAGAACTATCAAAGCTATATGATTTAGATATTTTAGTTCTAAATGCTTTGAGACATAAAGAACATTATTCTCATATAAATCTTAGTCAAGCAATAGAGATAACAAAAAAATTAAATCCAAAGAAAGCATTTTTTACACACATTGCGCCTGATATGGGATTACATGAAGAAACTCAAAAAATTCTTCCTGAAAATATTTTTATTGCACACGATATGTTGGAAGTTGAATTTTAATACTTGTCTTTTAACCAATCTAAAAATGACTTTAAATTTTCTTGATTTACTCCATGCCCTTGATTAAATGAGTTATAGTTATACTTAATTTNATTTTTATCNAGANCATCAAGTGTCTGTTTTGACTCTAAATATGGNATAACTTCATCTGATTCGCCATGTGAAATGTATATAGAGGTGTCAATTTTTTTATTTTTNAAATCAATTATTTTCTCTTCNACATATCCACTAAGTGCAACTANGTTTTTGATTAAACCAGGATTTGATATTGCTATTGAATATCCTAATATTGCCCCTTGACTAAAACCAATCAAAGTAATATTATTAATATCACAATTGTATTGTTTGCAAATTACTTTAATCTCATCTGCAATTTCATTAGAACTATTTTTAGCAGTATTCTCGTTAAACGATTTAACATTATTTTCAAAGTAAATTTCATACCAAGCATACATTCCTTCAAATACTGTCAAAGGAGCTCTAAATGAAACAATAGTATGGTTTTCAGGTAAAAAGCTTTGAAAGGAAAATAGATCATTTTCATTACTTCCATAGCCATGTAATAATACAACTAGGGGNTGCTTTTTAGATTTTTCATTGGAGCTTCTATGAACGTGAATAAATTTATTACTCAACTATTAAAACCTTTGAATTAGAAACAATTCCAAATACTTTTCCTTTAAGCTTAGTTTCTATAAANGAGCTATTCTTAGACTTAGAAAATATATCGGATTTTGAGAAAGTATAATCTTGATCAGGATCAAATAAAGTTAGTTTCGCTTTTGATTTAANATTAATTGATGNTTTTTCAATGTCAAAAATCTTATNACCTGATGTTAGAATAGATATAGTTTTATCAATTTTAAANATTGAATTTAATGCACCAAAAGCAGATTCTAGTCCAGTTGATCCAAAAAATGCATTTTCAAAATCAGTTTTTTTATTGTCTATATCAATTGGGCAATGATCTGAGGTAACAATATCAATTACTCCACTATTTACTGCTTTTATTAATTCTTTTCTTGTTTTTTCGTCTCTNATCGGTGGCATTACTTTAAACCTAGTATCAAAGTCTTTTAATTTTTCATCATTAAAAAATAAATTGTTTACAGAAACACTACAAGAAACATTAAGCCCCTTTGATTTAGCCTCTTTTATAAGTTTAATAGATCCAACAGTCGAAATTGTAGGTATATGTAATTTNCCATCAGTGTATTCAAGAATTTTTAAATCTCTGGATATTGCAATTTCNTCAGAAATAGGAGGGAACCCCTTCAGACCGTACATTGTACTTGTATCTCCCTCATGAACCTGAGCATTTTTAGAAATAGAATCTTCAAGTGGATAAGAAAAAATCAAGCCATTAAAATGTTGAACATATTGTAAAGCGGTCTTTAATAAATTAGGATTTTTAATTGCTTTTTTGAAATCGTAAAAACCTATACATCCAACATCATGCATTTCTTTTAAATCTGCTAACTCTAGAGATTCACTTTTTTTACTAAAAGCACCTAATGGGTGTACAGTAACTACAGAATTAATTGTTTTTGATTTTATGTAATTAATATCAGCTTTAGAATCTAAAATTGGTAATGTTTCGGAATTAAGAATAACATCTGTAAATCCTGAAAGTCCAGCTGATTTTACACCATTCTCTAAATCTTCTCTTTCCTCGAGNCCTGGTTCNCCAAAGCAAACACTTGAATCAAGCCAGCCAATAGAAACATGAAGGTTTTTTTCTGAAATAATAGTATCTGCTGAATAATTAATGTTCTTTTGAATTTTTTCAATAATGCCATTAATTATNAGAATATCAAGGGTTTTACCGTTATAACTGCTTTCGGCATCAATGATTTTAGCAGACTTTATAAGTATTGACATATTAGAGTCAATTTCTTGCAAATATAATTATAGTTTTTAAAAAAGATTAAAAATTTTCAAAAGCTCCTAAACTAAAAAGTGCAAAATCATATTTAACTGGGTCATCTTTGTCCATTTTTCTTAAAGATTTATCCAATTCAATTACAGTTTCAATATCGTTTTGTTTTCTGCTAATTAAATTTAATTTTCTTGCTGAATTAGCTGTGTGAACATCAAGTGGACAGGATAAAACAGANGGACTTATATTCTTCCATATACCAAAATCAACATTTTTATCTTTTCTAACCATCCATCTTAAANACATGTTTATTCTTTTACATGCAGATTTTTTTTTAGGATTTGATATATGTTTTTCACTTCTTTTTTCATGATTGATTGAAAAAAATATATCTCTAAAATGTAATATACTGTTGAACATAAAATCTTCGTTTGAGTATTTGGAAAAAANATNTTCCAAACCCTTATAATTTTGATAAATATTCTTCAGCGATTTTAAAAAGAATTTTAAATCAATTGAGTTAAATGTCCTGTGAATAAAATTTATTTTTTCTAAATCTTTTTCTTTAAACTCCATTATGAAATCATAAGGNGAGTTTCCTAAAATTTCTATTAATTTATTTCCACTATTAATAATTGATTTTCTATTACCCCAGGCAATTATACTNACTAAAAAACCAATTATCTCAATATCTTCTTTTNGAGAAAATTTGTGAGGAATTGATATAGGGTCGTACTCAATAAACGATTTACTATTATACTCTTTATATTTAAATTCTAAAAGATCTTTTACTTCTTGATTAAGACCACTTTCCATCTTTCAGTGTATAACATTTGTTTGAAATTTTAGCAAAATCGTTATTATGAGTTACAAGTATTATTGTTAAACCAAGTTCTTTATTTAATTTTTTAAACAAATCCATTATAATTTGTTCATTCTTTGAATCTAAGTTTCCTGTTGGTTCATCAGCAAGCAAAATTTTTGGTCCATTTATCAAAGATCTAGCGACAGCTACTCTCTGTCTTTCTCCACCAGATATTGAGTCAGGATATTTTTTTAATAATTTTTCAATTCCCAAAAGTTTAGCCAAATCTTTAAGTTTTTTTAAATATTCAGACTTAGAATACTTTCCAATTAAGGATGGTAGAAATATATTTTCCTCTAAATTTAATTCAGGTAATAGTTGATGAAATTGAAAAATAAAACCAATATTTTTATTTCTAAACTCAGAAATTTCATTGTCATTAAGATTATGAATATCAATATCATTTAGGGTTAACTCGGTTTTGTCTGACGCACTAAAGTCTTCAATTGTACCAATAATGTTTAAGAGTGTTGTTTTTCCGGCACCTGAGGGACCAATAATTGAAATAAATTCCCCTTTTTTAACATCAAGTGAAATATTATCTAATATTTTTTGACTACCATAAAATTTAGATATGTTCTTTAGTTTAATCATTTCTTTCTTAATCTGTTATAATCTATAAAATAATTTACTCTTAAAGAAACCTGATGTTGAATTGGCAAATCAAAAAGATTTGATAGACTGTCGTTATAATCTAAATAAGATAAATTATCTTGATTAAATATCTGATTTCTATATAGAAAAGTCAAGTTACTTCCAGGTGCAAACCACCATTCAAAATTTAAATCAAAATTCCACAAATTAAAATTTGTATTGGGATCGTTTTTTAAATTAGAATAATCAACAATTTTTCTATTACCATCATCTAATAATTCAAATAAGATTTTATCATAATTAGCTGTACTCCAAAAATTTCTTGCTTTTAAACTAATTGCACTCTTTGTGTTTAAATTATATAGTAATTCAAAATTGTTTTCGAATGATTTAACATCTCTTCTACCAAAAAATATTTTTTCCGAATTTTTTTCAATATAACCTACATCATCTTTTGTATTGATAGTTTGGGATCCAATTCCAAATGATAGTTTATTGGATGCTCTAAAATCTGAAAAAATTTGAAATCTTTTTCTGTTTTTTTGTTCATTAAATGGCTCATTATAAAAATCAGTACCAGAGTATTCAAAGCCGTAACTAAATTTATTTCTGGGATTTGATTTAAATTCAAGTTGGATTTCAAAATTTTCTGGCTCTATAAAGAATCTGTTTTTTACACGAGCTTCATCAAAGTCTTTAGTTTTTGATGTATAATCAAAATCAATACTTGCACTCATAAAATTTTGAAATGTAAAATTATTTCCTTGTCTAAATCCCCACGCTTTTTTTATAAAATTTTCAAATGTATATCTCCTGCTCGTCCATAAATAATTAGAAAAGCTCCTAAACAGTTTAGTTTCTTTAAAAATTTGATATCTAAGTCTCATGTAGAAACCTTGGCTGTTAGTTGTTCTATATATGCCAAAATCATTCTGTTTATATTCCGAGTCAGTTCCTAACCATCCAATAGCAGGTCTAAAATTTCCATTCAGTTCAGAAACTTCAATAGCTCCCCTAAAGCCTTTTTTCTCTGAGTGTGCAGGAACATAGCTTTGGTAAATAGAGGATTTAACATTATACTTCTTTTTGTTATCATATAAGTCAAAAACAAGTGCTTGATTATTAGAGTCAAAATCTTTTCCTTCTCTAGTAACACTTGTGTTCAAAAAACTGATTGAAGAAAAATCATTAAATAATTGTTGGGATAAACTTATAATGTTATAATTTGTTAATGGAGAGATAACTACCTTTCTTTCATTACCTGTATTTTTATTTTTAAAATATGCATGTGCTTTTGCAGTTATAGCATTTAAGAACCCTATACTTAATTTTTTGTCAGTAGTTCCAGTTAATTTTACAGAATTAATTAAGTTAGGTTTTTTATCATAATTAATCAGTTCTTCATTATTTAATATATAATCATTCTCATTAAATGAAATTTCTTGTCCAATCCTACGGCTGTAAAAGAATTTCCCAGATCTGTATCCAGTTCCATCTGCTTTTTCAAAAAGAGTAGCACCCTCTGTAAAAAACTGTCTGTTTTCATCGAATTCCTGTTCAAATGGAGTTAAATTAAGCTCTCTGTCATCAAAGGTAACTTGTCCAAAATCAGGAATAAGTGTAGCATCTAAAGTGAAGCTATTATTAATTCCATATTTTAAGTCCATTCCAGCAGAATATGAATTCTGTGGTGATATTCCCTTGGCATAATCTTGAGAAACTTGCAAATAAGGATAAAAGAATAATCTAGTCGGCGGGTCTATATTTTTAATTCCTTTTAATAAACCAAAACCTTGTTGATATTTATAAAGTTTTGGGTCAACACTATTCCATATATAATATTCACTTTTCTCAGGAATTACCCTTCCAAAGTTTATTCCCCATTCCTGTATGTCTTTTTTTGGAAATCTTAGAGCACTGTATGGAATTCTCATTTCAACATACCATGCATTTTTGTCATAAGTTGTTTTTCCCTCAAAAACGGTGTCAAAATTGTAATCATTTTCAGGGTCAAAATCTCCACTAGTAAACATATCAGAAATTGTTCCTGCAGCAGTAACCTCAAATGATTGAAAATTTATTTTATCGTCAAAAGTATTGATTGAAACCCAAAAAGCTTCTGACTGTATTCCTTCCGTCTTATCTCTTAATGCAAACTCTTTAGGCATATTTTTAGGATCTGGATGTTTATTTACAGCCCCAACGTAAATTGCATAATCGTCATAGCCAAAATAAACTGTAGATTCATATTTTGGATCTATTTTAATTCCTGCTCTAGTTTCTGGAACCCATACAGAAAATCCACTGTTAGGTTTTACTGAACTCCACTCATCGTTTGAAAATTTTCCATCGATAATCGGAGCTTTTTCAAATTTAAAAGCGCTTGCTATTTTTCTTTCTTGTGAAAAAATTATTAATGAAGAAAATACAAGTAGAAAATTAATAACTTTTCTCATTCGGAAATCAAATATATATTATTAAAATTTATTAGACTTTATTTTGTATTATTGGTTTACTATGAGCAAAGATTATGCAATTTTAGCTTCTGGATGTTTTTGGTGNACAGAAACAATATTTGATAATGTAAATGGNGTATTAAGTGTTGTGCCNGGATATATTGGTGGAAGNACTGAAAATCCTNCCTATGAACNGGTTTGTTCTGGAACNACGGGTCATGCTGAGGCAGTTAAAATAGAATATGATTCAAATATTATATCATTTGATGAACTTCTTGAAGTTTTTTTTAAAANTCATNATCCTACAACTTTGAATAGACAAGGAAATGATGTAGGAACTCAGTATAGATCTGCAATTTTTTATAAAAATGAAAAAGAGCTGAATGTTTCTGAAANCATGATTAAAAAATTAGATGATTCAAATTTNTTTGATNNTAAAATAGTAACGAGTTTAGAAAAAGAAACAAAATTTTTTGAAGCTGAGGAATATCACAAAAAATATTTTTATAATAATCCTGAAAATGTTTATTGTCAACTTGTTGTTAAACCGAAGATTGAAAAATTTAAAAAATCANGAAGTTCCTTTCTAAAGAATTAATCTATTCTTTAAATATTAGGCCAAAAGAAAGAAATTTAATTAGTTTCTTAGAAAATAAAATAGACATTTTCAAGAAAAAATTAAATATAAAGTTGTCTTTTTTAAATGTTATAACACTTATTATAACTGAAAATACAAAACCAAACCATACAAGTAATACTTGATAAATAGGGAATAAAATTAAAAAACGTAAGGGCCAATATATTAAAACATTTAAACCATCTANTTTAAGATATTCAGCAAGNGGCCCTGAAAACCAAGCTGAAACAGAGCCTGTTACAGCAAATACAATTAATATAATGATGACTTGAAAGTTATTTTCAATCCCCCATTTATTTTTAATNTTTTGTATCATTTACTTTAGCAGATTAGAAATCTGTTCNGCTAATTCTAAACCTATTCTNTCTTGTGCTTCTGAGGTTGCAGCTCCAATGTGAGGTGTTAGAGATATCTTAGGATTCATTAAGACTTTAATAGCCGGGTTTGGTTCATTTTCAAAAGTATCTAAAGCAGCAAAACTAATATGGCCATTATCAATATATGTTAGAAGATCTTCCTCGTTAATAACACCACCTCTTGCTGCATTGATGATACCAGCTCCAGATTTCATTTTTTCAAATTCTTTCTTTCCGATTACATAATCTTTTTGAGCTGGAACGTGAAGAGATATAAAGTCAGAATTACCTAACAGGTCATCTAAATTTGANGATTTAAATTCAAAANTTACTTTTTGATTTTGTATAAATTCTAAATTAATTTTTACAGAATCAACAAATTTGTCATGATAAAGAACATTCATTCCAATACCTAATGCAATTTTTGCAGTTTCTTGTCCAATTCTACCAAAACCAATAACTCCCAAAGTTTTTCCTTTAAGTTCTGTCCCTTTNGAATAATTCTTTTTTAATTTTTTAAAATTTGAATCACCNTCCAAAGGCATATTTCTGTTTGAGTCATGTAAAAATCTAACACATGAAAATAGGTGAGAGAATACCAATTCAGCGACAGAGTGCGATGATGCTGCGGGAGTATTTATCACAGATAAACCTTTTGATCTAGCATATTCGACATCAATATTATCCATTCCTACGCCACCTCTTCCAATTAATTTAAGANTTGGACACTTGTCTATTAATTCTTTTCTTACNGTTGTAGCACTTCTTACAAGCAATCCAACAATATTATTTTCGTTTATATAGTTTTCCAATTGCTCTTGAGCTACGTTAGTTGTAATTATTTCAAAACCTCCTTTTTCTAATGCTTCTACACCAGACTGTGAAATTCCATCATTTGCTAAAATTTTCATATTAAATGTTTTTTTCAAAGTTATTCATCACGTTAACAAGAGTTTCAACTGACTCTAAACTCAGTGCATTATATATTGATGCTCTATATCCTCCAACAGATCTATGTCCATTAATTCCAGAAATATTTTTATCATTTACCATTTTGTCAAAAACTTCCTTCGTTGATTCATCAACTAAATTGAAAGTGACATTCATAATACTTCTATCTTCAATAGCAGCAAAACCTTTAAACATTGCATTTCTATCTATTTCATCATAAATTTTTTGCGCTTTAATTCTATTAATTTTTTCTATTTCTGAGATACCACCATTAGATTTTAACCATTCCATACTCAACATGCAAGCATAAACTGCAAAAACAGGTGGAGTATTAAACATACTGTCTTTATCATTATGAATTTTATAATTTAACATTGAAGGAACTTCTCTGCAAATNTTATCTAACAAAGACTTTTTTATTACCACAAGAGTTGTTCCAGCTGGTCCAATATTTTTTTGAGCTCCTGCATATATTAGTGAGAATTTTGAGTAGTCAATATTTCTTGAANATATATCAGAACTCATATCAGCAAAAACATGNCAATCTGTATCTGGAGCACCTGAGAACTGAGTTCCAAAAATTGTATTGTTGGTTGTAATATGTAAATAATCTGATTCAGTTNGAATATCATAGTCTTTTGGAATGTAGTTGAAATTACTNTCTTTTGATGATGCTAAAACATCAACTTCTCCAAATAATTTTGCTTCTTTGATAGCTTTTGTTGACCAAGCACCTGTGTCAATGTATGANGCTTTCTTTTCTAAAAAATTATATGCAACCATTAAAAACTGCATACTAGCGCCTCCTTGAAGAAAAAGAGTAGTATATTCTTCACTATTCAATCCCAAAAGCTCAATAGCAAGTGATCTTGCATTTTCCATTATANTAACAAATTCTTTACTTCTATGTGAAATTTCAAGAACTGATAAGCCGATATTGTCTAATTCTAAAACTGACTTTGATGATTTTGTGAACACGTCTTTAGGTAGAATACTAGGACCTGCACTGAAATTATGTTTTTTCATAAATTAAAAANGCAAAATAACGAAAAACACTTCAAAAAATNTAGGTGAAAATCAATTAAGTTTTAACAAGAAATCAAAAGTATCAACATTATCAGCATAATCATCAATTTTGGGTTCTTGGGTTTGTCCAAAATATGTTTTATTTACACCTTTTGTTTTAGAAACTACACATTGAATTTTTTCTGAATTATTTTNAATTATTTTAAAAACATCTTCTAAANAATCATAATATTCAAAATAAATTGTTCCAACTGGTGATCCAATTTTATTTGATTCTTTTAATAAAACAAATCCATTATCATAAAAATTTTCCTTGTTTAGCANATAGATTGCTCTGTAGTAATCATAATTATTTGCNTAAGAGTTTTTGTTAATAACTTCTTTCCATGACATGAATGATTTAAAAAGCTTGTCAAGATTGTATTTTGATGGAATGAATATTTTAGAAACATTTCTACATCCAAGTCCATAATAGTAGAAAATATCATTAGCTAAGAGTTCTAAATCACTATTTGATTCATCTCCTTCCAACACAGCTATGGAATGTCTATTTCTTCTAATAATNCTGGGGTAANTTTTAAAATATAAATCAAATTGATCTGCACTNATATTATTTCCAGTTGCAATAACAGCATCAAATTCGNTTAATTTTTCATTACAAACTTCAAAANGATTAGANAAGTTATGGNTTTCTGATGTTAAATAGTCTAATATGTAATTAAGTAAATGGTAGTCTTTGCTTGAAAGTTTTATAACAGCAATNTTTCCTGAAAGAATTACACACAAAAAATCNTGAAAACCTACTAATGGTATGTTTCCAGCCATAATAATTGCAACTTTTTTTGGGATAATATTTTCTTTCAAGGAGTAGTTTGATATAAAATTATTTATCGATTNTTTTGTTAGATTTTTTGCCCAAGTTGATAAAGATTTATTTATATTTTTTTTTGTAAAAAAAGAGTTGTGAGCAATACTATTTTCTATTGCTTCATTAAATAATTTTTTTGTTTTACCATCAAGATTATTATCCTCATAATCTTTAAAAAGTGATCCTAGCTTAGCAAAAAGTNAAATTCTTTGATTTAAATTCAAATTATAATTTTTTCAAACAAAGATATTGGTTAATTTTGTCGCAAATAAGAAAATGGCGATTAAAATAACAGATGATTGTATTAATTGTGGAGCTTGTGAGCCAGANTGTCCAAACACAGCTATTTANGAAGCTGCATATGATTGGAANTATTCTGATGGNACAAGCTTATCTGGTGATACTGTTTTNCCAAATGGTAAAAATGTAAATGCAGATCTAGAACAAAAACCAGTTTCAGANGAATTTTATTTTATTGTNACTGATAAATGTACAGAATGTAAAGGTTTTCATGAGGAACCTCAATGTGCTGCTGTTTGTCCTGTCGATTGCTGTGTTCCCGATGAAGAAAATGTAGAGTCTGAGGATGTATTACTTGGAAAACAAAAATTCATGCATCCCGAATAATGAAAGCAGGAATAGTTGGTCTTCCTAATGTTGGTAAATCTACATTATTTAATTGCTTAACCAACGGTAAAGCTCAAAGTGCAAATTTTCCTTTTTGTACTATTGATCCAAATTTTGGAGCTGTTACAATTCCAGATGATAGACTTAATAAATTAGTTGAATTAGTAAAACCTGAAAAAACTATACCTAACTCTGTTGAAATTGTAGATATTGCTGGTTTAGTAAAAGGAGCAAGTAAAGGAGAAGGCTTAGGTAATCAGTTTTTATCAAATATCAGAGAAACTAATGCGATTATTCACGTTTTAAGATGTTATGAAAATGATAATATAACTCACGTTGAAGGTAGTGTCGATCCATACAGAGATAAAGAGATTATAGATTTTGAGTTACAAATAAAAGATCTCGAAACAATAAAAAAGAGAACTGATAGAATAGAGAGACAAGCAAAATCAGGTGATAAATCATTTTTAAAAGAATTTAATGTTTTAGACTCTGTGGTTGAATCTTTAAACAAGGGAATCTCAGTTAGACTACAATCAATCAGTGTAGAAGATTATAATAACTATATTAAGCCGCTTTCATTACTTACATCAAAGCCAGTGTTATATGTATGTAATATTAATGAAAATGAAATTTCAAATCAATCTACAGAACTTACTAAGCTTATTAAATTTCTTGAAAAAGAAGGTTCGAGAGTTATTGTATTAGCTGCAAAAATTGAGGAAGAGATAAATGAGCTTGAAAATTATGAAGATAGAAAGATGTTTTTAGATGACCTTGGTTTAACAGATTCAGGTTCAACTATTTTAATTAGAGAAACACATAAATTATTAAATCTATCAACCTTTTATACTGCTGGGCAAAAGGAGGTTAAAGCATGGACATTTGTAAATGGATCAAAAGCACCAGCTGTTGCGGGAATTATTCATTCAGATTTTGAAAAAGGTTTTATTAGAGCTGAAGTTATAAAGTATGAAGACTTTGTCAATTATGGATCTGAGTCAAAAATTAGAGAAGCAGGAAAGTTGAAGGTTGAAGGCAAAGAGTATGTTGTTGAGGATGGTGATATTATTCATTTTAGGTTTAATGTCTAGACAAGATTTCAACATTTAATTATTTAATTGTTAATTATTTTCTGAATAGTTGATTTAAAATAAAATCCAAGAGTTATATCTTAGAGCCTTCATAAAAGTATGCCACAAATTTCATCCTATACAGAAGAAAATATAAAATCACTTGATTGGAAAGATCATATCAGGATGAGACCTGGAATGTATATAGGTAAGTTAGGTGATGGTTCTGCATATGATGATGGTATTTACATTCTTTTAAAAGAAATTTTAGACAATTCAATTGATGAGTTTGTTATGGGTGCTGGAAAAACGATTGAAATTACAATTAAAGACAACATTGTTAATGTAAGAGATTATGGAAGAGGAATTCCTCTTGGAAAAGTTAAGGATGTTGTAAGTAAAATGAATACTGGTGGAAAGTATGACACTAGAGCATTTAAAAAATCGGTAGGGTTAAATGGTGTTGGAACCAAAGCAGTAAATGCTCTTTCTTCTTTTTTTCAAGTTGAATCATACAGAGATGGTTTAAATAAGACTGTTTCTTTTGAATATGGAGAGGTTATAAATGATGACCCACAAGCAGAATCATCTAAGAGAAAGGGTACAAAAGTGACTTTTAGTCCTGATTCTAAAATTTTTAAAAACTATAAATACCGCAGTGAATATGTTATAAGAATGCTCAGATATTACGTGTACTTAAACCCTGGTTTAACTATTGTTTTTAATGGTGAAAAGTTGAAATCTGAAAATGGATTAAAAGATCTTATTGAAGACAATAATAATTCTGAAGATTTTCTATATCCAGTGATTCATTTAAGAGGAAATGATATTGAATTAGCACTTACACACAATAGAAAGCAGTATAGTGAAGAATATTATTCATTTGTTAATGGACAGCATACAACACAAGGAGGTACTCATCTATCTGCATTGAGAGAAGCTCTGGTTAAGACAGTTAGGGAATTTTACAAAAAACCTTATGATGCTTCTGATATAAGAAAATCTATATTATGTGCAATTAGTATTAAGGTTATGGAACCTGTTTTTGAATCTCAGACTAAAACAAAACTAGGCTCAACTGAAATGGGAGGTGATCTTCCTACTGTAAGAACTTACATTAATGATTTTATTGGAAAAAACTTAGATAATTATTTACATAGAAATCAAAATGTAGCTGAAGAAATTCAGAAGAAGATAGTCCAAGCTGAAAGAGAAAGAAAAGAGCTTTCAGGAATTAGAAAGCTTGCAAGAGAAAGAGCAAAAAAATCAAGCCTTCACAATAAAAAATTGAGAGATTGTAGAGTTCATTTAGGGGATATGAACAATGAATTAAGACTAGACTCAACTTTGTTTATAACTGAGGGGGATTCAGCGAGTGGTTCAATAACAAAATCAAGAAATGTAAACACTCAAGCTGTATTCAGTTTAAGAGGGAAACCTTTAAATTCATTTTCAATGACAAAAAAAATTGTTTATGAAAATGAAGAATTTAATTTATTACAAGCAGCGCTAAATATTGAAGAAGGAATTGAAAAATTAAGATATAACAAGATTGTAATAGCAACTGATGCAGATGTAGATGGTATGCATATTAGACTTTTATTGATTACTTTTTTTCTTCAATTTTTTCCTGAATTAATTAAAGAAGGTCATTTATTTATTTTACAAACTCCTTTATTTAGAGTAAGAAATAAAAAGGAAACAATATATTGTTATTCAGACATTGAAAAACATGATGCTATTGAAAGGTTATCTCCTAAACCTGAGATTACACGATTTAAAGGTCTGGGTGAAATTTCACCAAATGAATTTAAAAATTTTATAGGTGAGAATATGCGCTTGGATCCAATAATCATTAATAAAGATACTAGTATCGAAAAGTTACTTTCTTTTTACATGGGTAAGAACACACCAGAAAGACAAAGTTTTATAATCGATAACTTAAAAATTGATTTAGATAAAGCATAAATGATAGAAGAAGAGAATTTTAATGAAGATTTAGAGTCAGAAAATCAATCTGATGATAGTTTGATTCCTATTTCTGGAATGTATAAAGATTGGTTTATTGATTATGCTTCGTATGTTATTTTAGAGAGAGCTGTTCCATCAGTTGAGGATGGTTTGAAGCCCGTTCAGAGAAGGATTCTTCATTCTATGAAAGATCTTGATGATGGAAGATTTAATAAAGTTGCAAATATAGTTGGACATACTATGCAATATCACCCTCATGGAGATGCTAGCATTTCTGATGCAATAGTTCAAATAGGTCAAAAGGATTTATTAATTGAGACCCAAGGAAACTGGGGTAACATACTTACTGGAGATTCAGCTGCAGCTTCTAGATATATTGAAGCTAGATTGTCCCAGTTTGCATTAGAGGTAGTTTACAGCCCAAAAATTACTGAATGGCAACTGTCTTATGATGGAAGAAGAAAAGAACCAGTTAATTTACCTCTAAAATTCCCTTTGCTATTAGCTCAGGGCGCCGAGGGTATTGCGGTTGGATTATCAACAAAAGTTTTGCCCCATAATTTTATTGAATTAATTGATTCATCTATAAAATATTTAAGAGGAAGAAGGTTTGATATCTTTCCTGACTTTCCAACAGGTGGAGTAGTGGATGTTACTCAGTATAACGATGGAAAAAGAGGCGGGAGAATTAAAGTTAGAGCTAAGATTGATCAGCTTAATAAAAATACTCTAGTTATTTCACAAATTCCTTTTACAACAACATCATCGTCTCTAATTGAATCAATTTTAAAAGCAAATGATAAAGGAAAGATTAAGGTTAAGAAGATTGAAGATAATACATCATCAGAAGTTGAAATATTGATTCATTTGCCCTCAGGAGTATCACCTGATAAAACAATAGATGCTCTTTTTGCCTTTACTAATTGTGAGGTTTCAATATCTCCATTGAGTTGTATTATCGAGAATCACAAACCGATTTTTATAGGTGTAAGCGAGGTTTTAAAGAAATCAACAGACTTAACGAAAGAATTATTAGGAAAAGAGTTAAAGGTAAAAAAGGATGAGTTAAATCAAATGTGGCATAATTCCACTTTAGAGAAAATTTTTATTGAAAAGAGGATATATAGAAATATTGAGGATAAAGAAAGTTGGGAGGATGTTTTAAATGCAATTAATAAAGGTTTGGAGCCTTTTATAAACCTTCTTAAAAAAGATATAAATGAAGATGATATTATTCGTTTAACAGAGATAAAAATTAAAAGAATTTCAAAATATGACATTGATAAAGCGGATAAAAAAATCAATCAAATAGAAGAGGATTTAAAAAGTGTTCAATTTAATCTAGACAACTTGAATGACTATGCTATAAAATATTTTAAAGATTTAAAAGTAAAATATTCAAAAGGAAGGGAAAGGAAAACAGAAATTAGAATTTTTGATGATGTAGATGTTAAAAAAGTAGTTGTTCGTAATTCTAAGTTGTATATAAATAGATCTGAAGGTTTTATTGGTACTACTTTGAGAAAAGAAGAGTTTGTTGAAGAATGTTCCGATATTGATGATGTTATTGTTTTTACTGAAGAAGGTAACATGCATGTTACTAAAATTGAAAGAAAAAAATTCGTTGCAAAGAATATAATTCATGCAGCTGTATTTAGAAAAAAGGATTCAAGAACCGTCTACAATATGATTTACAAGGATGGTAAGACTGGTACATCTTATATGAAAAGATTTAATGTAACAGGAGTGACCAGAGATAAAACATATAATCTTACATCAAGTAGTCCAAAAACAAAGGTTCTTTATTTTTCATCTAACCCAAATGGTGAAGCTGAAGTTGTAACTATTCAATTAAGACAGTCAGGATCTATAAAGAAATTAAAATGGGATCTTGATTTTGGAGATTTAACAATAAAAGGAAGATCTGTAAAGGGGAATATAGTTACAAAACATTCAGTAAATAAGGTTTTGTTTAAGGAAAAAGGACTCTCAACCTTAAAGCCAAGAAAAATATGGTTTGATGAAACTGTATCGAGGATTAATGTTGAAAATAGAGGAGATCTTCTAGGTGAGTTTAAGCCTGACGATGACTTATTAATAGTCAGTAGTTCTGGAATTTTAAAAATTCTTCCTCCTGATCTTAGTATGCATTTTCCAGATGATATGATTATTCTAGAGAAAGCTGATAGATCAAGACCAATTAGTGTTGTTTATTTTAACACCAAAAAGAATATATATTTTATAAAAAGGTTTGTATTAGGTGTATTAAAAGGAGAGCAAAAATACGTTGATATTTCTAGAAATATTCAAGTAGAGCTAGTTTCTACAGATTGGAAACCAGTTATCGAGCTTGTTGTTAAAAATGGAAAAGAATTAACTAGAGATAAGATAAATGTATTTGATTTTATTTCCGTCAAAGGAATTAAGGCTATCGGTAATCAATTAAGTAAAAAACAACTTAAGGAAATCAATTTATTAGATCCAATACCATATG
>NZOB01000001.1 GCA_002693085.1 Flavobacteriaceae bacterium
CCAATAATTTTTGTATGAAAATTCATTTCATTAAAAAATTTTTTAATAATCAAAAATTGTTGATAATCCTTTAATCCAAAGATTGCATAATTAGGGTTTAAAACCTCAAATAATTTCCTAACAATTGTAACAACACCGTCAAAATGGGTAGGTCTGCTTTTTCCACAAAGTTTTTTACTTATATCCGGTGCTTTAAATTTTTTTATATTTTTTAAAATATCTTCCGAAGGGCAGAAAACAAAATCACATCCAGCCTTTTCAAGTTTAAGTAAATCATCATCAAGAGTTCTTGGATAATTATCAAAATCTTCATTTACACCAAACTGAAGTGGGTTGACATATACTGAGGCTAAAATTGTTTCTCCAACTTCTTTTGCCTTACTCAAGAGACTTAAGTGACCATCATGTAAATTACCCATTGTGGGAACAAGTGCGGTTTCATTGAAATCTTTCAAAACTTCTTTTGCTTGTTTTTCGTTGGTAATAATTTCCATTTTAGTAAAAAGTATGAGCTCTTGAAGGAAACTTTTTTGTTTTCACACTTTTAACATATTTTCTCAAAGCTACTTCCACAGATGATGAGCCCTTTAAAAAATCTTTTACAAATTTTGGTGGCTTTTCTAAACATGAAATTCCTAATAAATCATGTATCACCATAATTTGACCATCAGTTTCTGGACCAGCACCAATACCAATAACGGGTATTTTAAGTAAACTTGTAATTTCCTTCGATAAATCATTAGGGACACATTCGAGAAGTAACATTTCGGCACCCGCATTTTCTAATGACTGAGCTTCCTCTATAAGTTTCTGTCTTTTCTTTGTATCTCTTCCTTGAACAAAGTAGCCACCAATTCTGTTTATTGATTGTGGTGTTAAACCCATATGGGCACATACTGGTATACCCCTTTCAGCTAAAGTGCTTGTCATTTTACATATCCACGAACCACCTTCAATTTTTACTGAATGAGCTCCATTTTGCATTAANNTTGTAGCATTTTCCAAAGCTAACTCATCTGTCGAATAACTCATAAATGGCATATCAGCCATTATATGAGAATTAACGTTACCCCTTGCGACACATTCAAGATGATAAATTAACTGATCCATAGTTACTGGCAGGGTACTNTCATGACCTTGAATAACCATTCCAAGGCTATCGCCAACAAGAATAACTTCTACACCAGCCTCGCTTATCTTTTGAGCTATAGTNGCTTCATAAGCAGTTAAACAACTAAACTTTTCAGAAGTTTTTTTTAGCTTACGTAATGTTGAAATAGTTATTGGTTTATTTTTATGAGTAGACATTTATTAAATAGATCTANTTATAAAATACTTAATAGATAGTTTTTATAAATCCCCTTATTTGATTTTCGACATCATATTTATCTAGTTTTATAAATACAAACTAATTTTTTACAAAATATAACTCATATTATTTATTAATCTTTTTGATTTTANTAAAATTCTTTTTATTTTTCTGTTTCAATACTTTTTCTGTTTCCAAACTTCTTATACCACGCCATTGTTTTTGAAAAACCATTCTGATCCTCTACACCAATACTTTCAGCAAAAGTAAAAGTTGAAAATAATGTACAATCAGCAACCGTTGGACGATCAAAAATTAAAAACTCATCTCCCGTTATTGAATCTTCTAAAATTTGCAGATTTTTTTTATAACAATTAAGGGCCATTTCAGCTGCCTCTTTTGATTGAGGACCTTTGTCAGCAAAAAAAGGTGATATATTGTGAACATAATGTGCAAGCTCAATCATTAACCCAAGCTCCGCTAATCTATCAACTTCTTGAATCCTAGCTTTTTCAAGCGGTGATTTTCCTAACATATTTGGAGACTCTTTTATTCCCTCCAAATATTCTATTATAGCTCTAGATTCACGAATTATCTCACCATCCTCTAACTCTAAAAAAGGCACAGTTCCCATAGGATTCTTATTTAACATTTCAGGAGTTCTCAATTCATGATTAATTAAATCAACAGGAATATACTCGATAGAAATTTCTTTTTCATAAGCAAAAATTTTTACTTTTTGTGCATTAGGAGCAGGATAATCATACATTTTCATAAAAACACCTATAATTTATTTATACCCCATTTTATACCACGTCTAAGNAATTCATAAAATACTTCACTTTCCCANCCACCCCTATCNACNGGGCATTCATCCATAAAAGGTCGCATATCNTATTTACCTCTNCANTGNCCAAGCATCAGGTATAATACACTTCCCTTGCCTACTTTATGCAAATACATCTGAGGTCTTGGAATATCTTCTTTCCAAGATGAACTAACATAAGCATCAGCATCATCTGTATATCTAGATTCCAAGAGAATTTTTATACCATCTGAAAATTCACAATAATAAGGCTCATCAAAAATTTCAAAATCTTCTAAATCTTTTGTTATAGGGTTAGACTTATCATTGACCTTTACTTTAATGGTCATATTCGGAGGATGAGCTATAAANCGGCTCCCCAATAATTTCATTAATTCAGGATTTTTATTTGGAGTATCAGTTTTACCTGGAATTTCAATACCATCAACAATTTGCATTTCTCCAACAAACTCAATAAGTGCGTTAGTACCGTGCAAACCAAACCATTTTCCACCATTATTTAGNAATTCCCTTAGTGTATCTACTTCTTCCTGCGCTGGAGAGAGGTCACAAGTATACGTAATTAATAAATCTGAGTCGTTAAACTTATAAAAATCACTATAGTCTTGTGATATTGAAACCCCTAAATCATCATGTTCAGAAAATAAATTNATCAATTCAGAGCGTGCAAAATCTGTATCATGATACTTAGCATTACAAATCAAATGAACGTGGTGTGGCTTAATTTTTACCATTTTTAACCTCCCCTATAATTAATAAAAAAGGCCAAGAAATCACAGGATTTTTTGGCCTTTTTTTGTTTTTTTAAAAACGTCTAAAAGTTTTTATCAAATGATACACCTAAGGTTCTTGGGAAAGGTATAATATGTTGACCACCAGCCATTCCTGACGGGCCTTCTTCTTGTAGTAAGTTACGGCCAAATATTCCTACCTTCCAACTATCTCTTGCAACACTTAAGCTTCCAGATAGTAATTCAATATCCTCAGAAACACGACCATCGAATACACTAGTAACTTTGTCACGATAACTGAATAATGCATTCGCATTAAATGTCATTCCGTTTTCCATTTCAGTTGAATAGTTAGATCTTATAGAATATGTCGTTTTAGCTGTNCCTGGNAGTTGGCTNCCATTTGCCATAAATGGATTTTTAACTTGNATNGCATCNTCNACATTATCAAGTTCAANNTCATTNGTATTTCCTGAGAAATANANNGATAATCCNTCNANNGGNGTATCCCAAGCAATAGTCAAATCAATNCCTCTACCTTCNATATCNCCAATNGGAATAACAATAGNNTGAAGAGCAGGTGAAATTTCTATNTGNGCATCACCCCANTCATAGAAAAAAGCNGCAAGNTCAATTTGAANAGATCCTAAATCCCACTTTCCACCTAAAGTATAATTCCACAATGTATCTGGTTCAGATGCATTATCATAATTTGTTCCACCTAATGTTGCATTTGATGCTGTCATGATAGATGTAGATGTAATTGAACCACTTCTGAAACCTTTAGCAGCTTCAAAGTAAACCATAGAATTATCATTGGGATAATAAGCAATATTTAAGCGAGGATTAAAAGTATCATTCGTTGCACTATCAACACCGACTGTATTAGTTATTATTGGTTCAGGCGCACCTGTAATTGCTGGCAATAACTCAACAGCACTGTTTTCATTAAAACTTCTTTTTTCCTCATAGAATCTTCCACCAATTGTAACAACCCATTTTTCATCAGCAGAAGTTCTGCTTGCTTCGCCATAAACAGCCCAAGATTCACTTGATAGTAAATTTGATGCATTAATTGAATTAAAACCAAAGTCAGGTAAAAGAACATCTTGGCCACCAAAAGTTTCACCATCTTGATAAAAAAGACCAACAATCCAGCTCCATGCACCATCACCATTTGATACTAATCTTAAGTCTTCATTAAAATTTTCAGACTCTAAAGGCCATAGAGATGAAAAATTCCCTATACCTGGAATAAAACCGCCATTATTTGAGATAACAGTATTTTCCATATAGCCGGTAGTACTTTGCAATGTTGCAAAGCCTAAATCATATTCTATGTCTGCTACATAAATAGTAAAATCAGAATAAGTCTCACCAAATGTATTATCGATTGCAGGAGGATTTGGGTAGGTAAGTCTATTCGCAAATTTCTGTTCTGAATCTTGATGCCAATATGTTAGCTTAATACTTAAATCTTCACTTGGCTCTACTAATAATTTCAAGCGGCCTGTAATTCCATCATATGGATTACCATTTGTTTGGTTAGAAGGAATAATTTCAGCCCAACCACCTATATCTTTAATACTTAAAACTCCTCTTAAAGCAGCATTTTCAGATAAAGGGATATTTAACATTAGATCGCCAGTATGACTGCTATCACCGTCATCAATATCTGCTAAAGTTGCTTTGAAAGATCCCTCAAATTCTCCTATTACAGGATCCTTCGTTATAACTTTTATAGTTCCACCAAGTGAGCCTAGTCCATAAAGAGTACCTGATGGACCACGTAGAACCTCAACTCTCTCTGTATCATAAATATCTGTTACTGGAGCATAGGGACGTCCAGGTAAAGAAAAGGCAAAATTATCTAAATAGTAACCAATAGTTGCATCACCGTCAGTCTCAGCTGAAGCAACACCTCTAATAGAATAAACATTACTTCCCTGACTAATTGATGAATTTTGAACAGCGCCTGGTATAAGATCAATCATTTGTTCAAAATCAGTTATTTGAAGATCTTGCAAATCATCACCAGATAAAGCCTGAACTGCTTGCGATACATCGTTAATTGATTGTTCAGTTCTGTTTGCAGTAACAAGTATCTCTTCTACTTCCTGAGAAGATTCTTCATTTTGTACATTAATATTCTCATCAGCAAATACACTTGTAAAAGTTAGCATTGTTATTAGAGAAAATAAAAAAACTAAGTTAATATTTTTAAAAATTCGCATATTAGTCCCTCCCTAACTAATTATTACTATTTAATCTTATTTAAGTAATTCTTATCNTATTGTTTTTATTAATAATATTATGTAAATTCTAATTAATAATTTTTAGATATGCAAATTATATATATTAATAAATAAATAATTATGAGATTAAGATGGCGAAAATTGAGAAAGATTTTTTAGAAAGAAAAAACCCTACTAAAAGAGAATTTAAAGCACAGCCCTTTATTCCAAGGAAACCAATACCCGACTTAGGACATGAAAAATTAGATGGGGAAAGATTCTACTCAAGAGAGTTTATGCAAAAAGAGTGGGACTCCGTTTGGACTAAAACTTGGCAAGTAGTTCATAGAGAGTCAGAATTAGAATTTGATGGCTCATTTATTACACATTCAATTGGCAAAGAGTCATTTCTAATTGTTAGAGGAAATGATAGTAAAATAAGAGCATTTTATAATGTATGTCAACATCGAGGAAATCAGTTATGCACTCTTGAATCTGGAGAGCTTGATACTTTTTCCTGCCCATTTCATGGCTGGAAATGGAATAATGACGGAACACTAAATTCTGTTTTTGCTCCAGAATTATATAAACAGTTCGAAGACGGAGTTCCTGCTAAAGAATTNGGCCTTCAAGAAGTTAAAATTGATACATGGGGAGGCTGGCTTTGGATAAATATGGATCCANATTGTATACCGTTAAAAGATTATTTATCAGACTATGGTGAACATTTAGAGAGTTATAATTTTGAAAATTGGGCTCTTATAGACTATCAAACATTCGAGTGGAACGGTAATTGGAAACATGCTGTAGATGCATTCAATGAAAGTTATCACTTTACTGCACTTCATCCGGATATGGTTCAATTTGGAGAAGGTCATGATGTCCCAATTGAAATCTCTGGAAATCATTCCCGTATGATTAATTTTAATGAAACTGTAAGTGAGGTTGTGGAAGATAGAGAAACCTTCACCCCTTTACGATCTGAAATGATGGGTGATCGTTCAGTAGGTAAAATGCAAGATATTGACGAGGGTTATAAGGGTGTTGCAAAAGATTTACATCTTTATTACATAGATAAAAGAAGATCTGAGGAAGATACAATAACATATTATCAGGATATGAACGATGAGCAATTAGTCCATCAATATCATTATTTTTTCTTCCCTAGCGCAGTTTTTACTAATAAACCAGAAGCTGGGAATGTTTTTAGATATAGACCACACCCAACCGATCCAGATAAGTGTTATTATGATTTTTTTATACTTATAAATAATACTGATAATAACGAATTACCGCCTCGAAGACCTCATAAAATATATAAAGGCAATGGTCCTGAACTTTATAATGAAGCATTTGAAGGAACTTTCCCTGCTGTTTTTAATAATGTTTTAGCTCAGGATGGTTCAAATATGGAAACCATGCAATGGGGCTCAAAGTCAGATAGCTTCAAGGGTGGAATTTTATGTGAGCAAGAGATTAGAGTAAGACACTTTCATCAAACTATTGATAAATTCATAGAAAAATATAGTAAGTGATTTTAAAATTAAATTAATAATTCATTGGACCTAATTGGCCAGAATGTCCATTTAATTTATTATTATCGAATAGTCTTTCGCCTTGTGCAGTATCAAAAAACTCATGCACCTCAATAATTTGAGTCTCATTAAATTTTAGAATATGGCAATAAGTCATATCTAGTTTTTTACCATTATGCGTTTCTGCTCTTGCGCTCATAAGACCTGTAGCTCTATTTTCGTCAACACACATGACATTCCAATTTTCAGCAAATTTTACACTACCTTCTTTAAAATTTGAAACTACTGCAGGAACTAAAATACCATAAATATTATCTCTTCCTTCCCACTTACCAGCATAAGGAGTTTCCCCTACTATATTGAAAACTACATCCTCATGCATNAGGGACATAACAGTTTCAAAATCACCGCTAGCAATTGATTTATAATATGTTTCAATTATTTTTCTGTTATTTTCANCTTTACTCATGAAAATCTCCTAAGAATTTAATTATAATTTAGGTGGCTCTTTAATATTATCGTGAACGTAGTAATCAACATATTTGTGAAAAAATTGATTCCCTTTTTCATTTCGACCAAATAATACAGAATCATTTGAATGAGAATTAAGTCCTTTTTGAATTTCTATACCAAGNAAATANTCTTCNTCATTAACNACATTTCTCAAAAATTCCATATTTTGATCAAGCTCAGCNATCTCTTCNTCATTCTTCGGNGGCTGAGGTGCAATATAATGAAGAACTGTTATATTATCATTGGGTGTTTTACCAGGAAGAATCTGAGCTATTTGACCAATACCAAGGCCCAAAGAAATTGCAATATTAGGAAAAATTGTTCTTACGAAATCTACACCACTACCTTCTTTTTTCCACCACTCTTCTTTAGGTAATTCAAAGATTTCTTCAATATTAGTCGAGGCAAATGCAATTCTTAAATGAGGTCCAAAAGCTGTAAAGTCCATTATATCATTCATCGTCATATTGGCTATCGTATCTTTATGAGCAGTGGTAAAATGATATCCCTCTAAATAACCATCAAAGGCAATTTTCCAATTTGCCCCTTCAATAACTTTAAAACCATGATAGTACCAATTTTCAAGTTTAAAATGTTCTATTTCGGGAAGCATTCCATCTAAAAAATCTTCGAAATTTATTTTTTCATCTTTAGATAAAGATACAAAAATCATTCCGCCTAACTCTTTACAAGGTAATTTTGATAATCCATGACAGCTTGGATCAAAATCACCAAACTTTTCTTTATCTGTTACCCCAATCAACTCTCCATTATTTGAATAAGTCCAACCATGATACGGGCATGAAAATCTACTTTTATTGCCTATTCCAGGTTCAGTAATTATTGCTCCTCTATGAGTACAAACATTTCTAAAAGCATTAACTTTACCATCCTTACCTCTAGCTACCAGTATTGGAACTCCGGTAATTTCAAGAGATTT
>NZOB01000002.1 GCA_002693085.1 Flavobacteriaceae bacterium
TGAAGAAGCTCCTGCTGCTGAAGAAGCACCTGCTGCTGAAGAAGCTCCTGCTGCTGAAGAAGCTCCTGCTGAAGAAGAGGAAAAGCAGTAGTAAATAACTACCTTTACTTTTAGTGGAAAATCAAGATTGTATTTATCTTGGAAAAATCTTAAAACCTTTCAGTTACAATGGAGAGTTAAAAATCTATATTGAAGATTTTTATATAGATCAAATTAAGGAATTAGATTCTTTTTTATTAAAGATTCAAGGTTCTTATATTCCTTTTACAATTAAAGCAATAACAAAAAATAAATCAAATATTTTTAGAATCAGTCTTGATGGAATTGATTCAGAAGATTTAGCAAAAAAAATAGCAGGTGTTGAAATCTACACCGAAAACAATTTGATAAAAAGTGAAGTTTTAGAGAAAAATAACAATTATATTTTTGTCGATTATGTAATCTATAATAATAATTCAATTATTGGAAAGATTATTGATATTATAGAAAATAAAAATCAAGATTTATTTGAGGTNATCGTTAATGAAAAAAGAATTTTAATACCAATAGTTGATGAATTTNTAGTAAATATTGACAACGATAATAANAAGATAATTATGAATCTACCTGAGGGTTTAACTGATTTATANACTATTATGGAAACAAGAATAAATAAATATTTAAGTCAGGTTGGTTATTGNTCTAGNAGAGAAGCTGATAAGCTTATTGATCAAGGTAGAGTTACAGTTAACAATAGTGTTGTTGAACATGGTTATAAAATAACTCAAGGAGATATNATCAAAGTAGATAGTGANAAAATTAATAATAACATTAAAAGTAGAACNTATCTGATTTTNAATAAACCAAGAGGAATTGTTTGCACTACAGATACTGAAAAAGAAGATCAAAATATTATTGANTACATCAATTATAAAAAAAGAATTTTTCCGATTGGCAGATTGGATAAAATGAGTGAAGGGTTGATTTTTTTAACTGATGACGGTGAAATTGTAAATAAAATACTAAGATCAAGATATATGCACGAAAAAGAATATTTAGTCACTGTCAATAAAAAAATAACTTCAGATTTTATTGAAAAAATGGCTAATGGAATTCCAATATTGAATACAATAACAAAAAAATGTGTTGTGAAATTTGTAAGTGATTATCAATTCAAAATAATTTTAACTCAAGGTTTAAATAGACAAATAAGAAGAATGTGTGATTTTCTCAACTATAAAGTAAANAAACTCGAAAGAATTAGAATTATGAATATAAAGTTAGATGTACCTAGAGGAAAATGGAGGAAGTTTTCNAATAATGAAATAAATGAACTTAAAAAGTTAATNTCATANTGATACGTATTCNATCAATATTAATTTTAACGCTTTATACTTCAATATGTTTTAGTCAGAACATTAAAACTATTGACACAATCAATCTTGATGAGGTTGCAGTTAAAATCTTAAGAGAACCCAATAAAAAAAACTTATCAGTTTTTTCAATAAANTCAATAAGCACNGAAGAAATTCAAAGGTATNCCTCGCAAATAAATTTAAGTGAATATTTAAATCTCATTCCAAGTGTTTTTATAATGAATAACAATAATTTTGCTCAAGATGAAAGAATATCAATTAGAGGTTTTGGAAGTAGAGCAAACTTTGGAGTTAGAGGAATTAAAATTTTTGTAGATGATATTCCTGAAACNTTTGTAGATGGTCAATCTCAAATTGACAATATAAACTTTGAAATTATTGATAACATTGAAGTTTTGAGAGGAGTCAATTCTTCACTTTATGGAAGTTCATCTGGAGGTGTAATTTCAATTAGAACAATCGAAGATTTTAATGATAAATTAGTTAAAGCAAATTTATCATTAGGATCATTTAATACATCAAAATTTTATTTTACGTATGGTGTGAATAAAAATGATAATAAATTAATATTACACTTAAATCAGACTAAATCTGATGGTTACAGGGACAATAGTGAATTTAAAAATTTGAACTTCAATTTAAAGTATNTTAAAAACTTAAAAAAGGGACAGTTAAAAATTATTGCAAACTACTTAAACAGTCCATATGCTAATGACCCTGGAGGATTAAAATTAGATGAGGTCAATGAAAATAGAAGATCAGCTCGAGATAGAAATTTACAATATGATTCTGGAGAAAAAGTTGAACAATTTAAAATTGGAATTCATTTAAAACAAAAATTAAAAGAAAATTTAGCATTACAAAACCATATTTTTTTAAATAAGCGATTTTTTGAAGGAAAGTTACCATACTCAAATGGTGGAATAATTGACTTAACAAAAAATTACTGGGGGTATAATCTAAATATTTTTAGATACGGCTTATTGAATCATAATTTTGGTTTAGAATTTAATAATCAAAGAGATTTAAGAAAACGAAATATTAACAATAATGGAATTTCCGGAGATTTAGTTATGAATCAGAATGAANATTATAAGAACTTCTCCATTTANTATTCAAATTCTTTTAATCTTGGAAAATTTACATTTAATAATAGTATTAGATATGATGACAATAATATTGGTTTCTTAGATAATTTAAATAAAAANCAGGNAGATATTTCATTAAGCACATTTAGCCCAGCATCTAATATTAATTATGAATTTAATAACTCAAATGAACTTTTTATNAATTATTCNAGTGGTTTTGAAACACCTACTTTGAATGAACTTTCTTCAACTGTAGGCAATTCTGGATTTAATNGCGATTTAAAAACTTCAAAATTCAACAATCANGAAATTGGNTTTTCAAATTTAAANTCAAATAATAAANTTAAATATAGAATTACTTATTTCTATTCAATATCTAGTAATGAAATTTCACCTTATGAACTAGAAAATTATCCAGGTCAAAAATTTTNTAGAAACGCTGGTAAAACAGTTAGAAAAGGTCTCGAATCTGAATTTAAAATAGGAATAAGTAAAAAATTATCTTTTGATTATATTTCATCAATAGGTTCATATAAGTTTTTAGATTTTACTATTGGTTCAAATAGTTTGAATAATAACAGAATGCCTGGAATACCGAATTCCACACACTACTTTAACTTAGATTTTAAATTAAATAATAAATTAAATTTATTATTAAACTGTAAATTAACTGGTGATATGTATGCAGATAATTTTAATAATAGTAAAATAGAAAATTATTCGATTTTTAATCTGAAATTCTTGAGTCAAATAAGCTTTTCTAAAACCAAATTTGATGCTTTTGTTAGTTTTAACAATATACTTAATGAGAAGTATTTTGATAATATCAGAATAAATGCTTTTGGATCAAGGTATTACGAACCGGCACCTGGATTTAACATTATGTTTGGTGTAAGAAAATGAAAAAAAATGTTGTAATAGTAGGTGCAGGCGTGAATGGATTAGTAGCTGCTAATTATCTAAAAAAGCATGATTTTAATGTAACAGTTCTTGAAAAAAAGAATTATGTAGGGGGCGCATGTGTTAAAGATTCTACAATAATCAATGGCAAAAAAATTGATTTTGCACAAGGAGCAACAGTATTGGGAATGATGCCAAATTTCATTTATAAAGAAACTGGACTATCTAAAAAAATAAAAACTTTTTGTCCGGAAAACCCTAAGCTTGTTTACTTTGAAAATGATAATACTCCAACAAGAATTTTCAGAGATATTACATTGTTAGAAAAAGAACTTAAAGATAAGTGGAACGAAAAAGGTGATGTAAAAGCTTTTAGAAATGATGAAAATAAGGTAATTGAATTTATTCAAAAAATTTACAAAGAGGGAACCCCTCCAAATCTAGATCAAGCAGTTAACGAAATTGGGAAAGACTTAACTAAACTTTGGATCAAAGGCTCAGCTAAAGACCTATTAGATCACTATTTTACAAGTGAAAAAACAAAAGTATATATGGGTATGACAGTAATTGAAAGTAGTCCAAGTTCATACAATGAAAAAGGCACTTCTTTTACAATTCCATTAATGGATTCTGGATCCGTTTTTGGAGGTTATTGGGGATTTGTTAAACAAGGAATATGGAAGATTTCTGATGAGCTTTTAGAGCTAAATAATGAACTTGGTATTGAAACAATTCTAAATTCAGAAATTAATGATATAGATACTAACAAAGGAAGAATATCTTATACTAATAACAATCTTGATTCCAAGATATATTATGATTATCTACTTTTTTGTACTGATCCTCTTACACCTACAAAAATTCTTAATGATAATAGCTCACATATAGAGAAAAAAAATTATTTAGGAAGCAGCGGTAAGTTAACAATGTTTTTTAAAAAACCTGTAGAATGGAAAAAAGAGAAAGCTCTTGAAACCTCTTTTAGATTTGTTTTTTCACAAGATACTCTTGATGGCTTGAACGATTCAGGACAAATGGCATTAAACTCTCAGAATAATTATACACCTGGCTATATCCAAATTTATCCCGACGGTGCAGCACAAAGAAAATTAAATAATTCTGAAAATTTTGACAAAATAATATGTTTCACAAAAAATTTCTCTTTTAATAAAAACTCTAATGATCTAATTTATGCTGAACAAAATATTATTGAAAAAATTTCTAAGCTTATTAGTAATCCAGAAGATTTAGTTGGAACAAAATTTCTCACACCCAAAGATTTGAATAAAACCTTCTTTTTTCCTGAGGGAAATATTGATCATATTGCTATGGATGGTTCACAAAATTTTGATAAAAGAACTTTTTCCTCAAACCCCAATACTAACTTTTACAATTATAGCAATTATGAAAATATTTATTACGGTGGTGCCGGCATATTTCCATGTGGAAGTGTAGCTGGAACATCTGGCTTTATGTCATCAAAACAAATAATTAAGGATAGTAATAAATAGTCAATTATTTATTACTTTTCATATAGATGAAAAGACATTATTGGATAAATATTTTTTGTTTAATATTAATTGTTAATCTATTAAATTCTTGTGACGATAAATTAGAAAAAATATTAGACTCCAAAGATTTACAAATAAGACAAATAATTGATAATCTAGATAAGCATAATTTACAAATTATTTATAGTGAAATTATAAGAAATGGAGATGATAAAGTTTCGTTTAAGGACTATTTTTTTAATGTAGACGACGATTTATATTATTACCCAGCCAGTACTGTAAAATTACATGTTTCTGCTTTAACACTTCAAAAACTTACTGAGTTAAATGATAGTGGAATAAATATTAATCTTGATTCAGAAATTGATATTATTAGTGATAATAACACCTTACTCAATCAAATCACATTTAGAGAATTGATTAAAAAAATATTTATAATCAGTGATAATGAAGCTTATAATATTCTTTTTGATTTTTTAGGTAAGGATTACATTTCAAGAGAACTTAATAAAAAAGGTTTTTTCAATACACATATTACACATAACTTTTCCACNAAAGAATACAATGAAAATATATTTTATGTTTTTTACAATGATGGAAAAGAAATTTACAGAACAAAATCTGGTTCAGCCAATTTAAGCGTTGTCAGAAGTAAGTTAAAAGAAGAAAAAACTGGTAAAGGATATTACTTTAAAGGAGAAATAATTAATTCAAAATTTGACTTTTCTAATAAAAATTTTATTTCATTAAAAGATTTACATTCTACTACCAAGCAAATAATATTTAGAGACAACTATAAACCAAATAAGAAATTTAACTTAAGTAACTCATACTATAATTTCTTGATTGAATGTATGGGACNAAACACATTAAGTGATAGTAATTATTATGAACCAAAATTTTGGGATAGTTATGTTAAGTTTTTCATGTTTGGTGATTCAAAAAAACTTATTCCTAAGGATATTAAAATCTATAATAAAGTTGGATTAGCATATGGTCATCTAACTGAAACTGCATATATTACTAATAAGAATAAAAAAATAGAGTTTCTATTATCAGCAACTTTAAAAGTTAATGAAAATGAAATTTATAATGACGGGATATATGAATATGATTCCATTGGGATTCCCTTTTTATCTAAACTTGGAAAGCTAATTTATCAGACTTATGAAAATTAAATCTTTTGAAATTTTTTATAATAAAATCGAACTTAAAAGAACCTTTACTACATCATTAGGTTCGATGCCCTATTCGAAAAATATTTTTGTAAAAGTAATTTTAGAAAGTGGGACATATGGATGGGGTGAATCTGCACCACACAATAAAATTAATGGTGAACTTATTGAAAGTTGTTTGTCTATTGCTCCTGTTCTTACATCAAGTTTAATTGGAAAAAATATTTTTGATCATGATGAAATTTATGAAACACTTGAAAGATGTATTTACAGAAACAGCAGTATTAAGGCTGCTATCGATATAGCTTGTTATGATGCTGCATCAAAAGAAAAAAATCTGCCATTATACAAATATCTTGGAGGTGAGGTAAACAAAAAATTATACACTGATTATACAGTAAGCCTAGATAGTAAAGAAAAAATGGCCGAAGAGGCGAAATCAATTATGGANATGGGCCTAAAAATAATTAAAGTAAAACTTGGAAAAAATGGTAAAGAGGATGTTAAAAGGATTCATGCAATTAGAAATGTTATTGGTGATACAATAAAATTAAGGCTTGATGCTAATCAAGGTTGGAAAATTGATGAAGCAATTCAAACACTAAAAAGTCTGGAAAAATATAAAATTGAATATTGTGANGCACCCATTGATAGAGAACTTTCATATAGATTAAACGAAGTAAAAAGTGCAAGTCCAATTAAAATTATGGCAGATGAATCATTATTTAATAGCAATGATGCACAAATGTTAGTTGATGGCAATCACTGCGATATGTTTAATATTAAATTAGGAAAGAGTGGTGGAATTAGAGAGGCTTTAAATATAATTTCAATTGCTGAAAAAAATAATATTGAAATGCAAATAGGAGGTTTTTTAGAATCAAAAATTGTTTTCACAGCCAATTGTCATTTGGCTTATCAATCTGATTTAATTAAAAATCTAGATTGTGACAGTCCATTGTTTCATAAACAAGACCCAGTTATTGGTGGGTTGGAATATTGTAAAGACTGGGAAATGAAAATACACGCTAAACCTGGTCTAAATATAGAACTTGACAATAATTTTTTAAATAGTTGCCATAAAATAAAATGTTAAAGTTTTTTTTAAAAAAAAACTCTTTAATTAATTTTGACTATGGAAATAAGCTTGCCCAAAACAAATCTTCAAAATGAGCTTTTAAAAGTAAAAAAAAGAAGTTCAATTAGTAAAAATCAACAACTTTTTAATTTAGAATATGATATCTCGAAATTGAATAGCGATAACCTATTCCATGTTGATCAGATTAGAAAAATATGCATTGATTACAGACTAAGATTTTTAGATGTAAAACTTTTTAAAGGTAAGATTCCTAACGAGGCTTTTAAGAAGCTCGATGAGTTTAAAAATAATCATCCAAATTTAAATTTTGAATTAAGGATAATGGCTCCTTCGAAATTATTTGAACTAGAAAATTATGATGATCCACTTTTATTTGCTAGTCTTGGTGATGGATATTACTATTTAATTCACAAATGGGGTAATGACTTGAGTTTTTTTAGAAAAATATCAGTTTGGCCATTTAAAAATCTAGTCAACATTTTAATTTTTATTTCAATTATTTCTCTATTAATTACAGCTATGGTTCCTGGNAATATATTTTATTATGAGAATAATCCTGGTGCTGAATTTTTTATCACATTTCTTTTTATACTGAAATCAGTAATTGCCATTTTTATATATTATGGTTTTTCNTTAGGTAAAAACTTTAATGAATTTATTTGGAACAGAAAATACTTTAATTGATTTTAAATAAAGTTAAAACNGGGTGATGATCTGAAGCCCACAACTTTTTTTCAGTTTTTAAATGAATATGTCTAGATGACTTNAAAATTAAATTTTTAAAGAAAATATAATCTATTCTTCTTGGTTCAACAGCTTCTAATTTAAATCCAGTATATGTTCCANAATACTTATTGTCTATTTTAATATTTTTATTTGAATCGATAAATTCTTTTTGTAATAATTTAATTGTTTCACTAAAACTATCTAAATTAAAATCTCCTGTTAAGATNACTGGATANTNATTGACATTCAATTCTTTTATTTTTTTAATTAATAAGACTGCTGAATTTTTTCTAGCTAAGTCTCCNACATGATCAAAATGTGTGTTAAATACAAATATTTTTCTTTTTAACTTTCTTTCTTCAAATAGACCATAAGTACAAATACGCTCCATTGANGCATCCCATCCAACTGAAATAGAATTAGGTGTTTCTGAAAGCCAAAAAGTATCTCCTTCTAGAAAAGAAAATTTATTACTATCAAAAAAAATTGGNGAATATTCTCCTTTTTGCTTACCGTCATCTCTTCCNACACCAACATAATCATAGTCAATCAAATTAGATAATAAGAATTCTAATTGAGAATGAGTTACTTCTTGTAATCCAGCAAAATCAGGATTTTCTTCATTAATAAAATTAGCAATAGTTTGTTTTCTATTTTCCCAATGATTAACTCCATCATTAGGATTATTGTATCTAATATTATAAGACAAGACCTTTAAATCATTATTAATAAGAAAAATTGACAATAAAAATATCCATCTAATCACTATCAATAAATATAAATAAAAAAGGAGATGCTTAATAACACCTCCTTTTGAGTACTCGGGGCGGGACTTGAACCCGCACGAACATTACTGCTCATTGGATTTTAAGTCCAACGTGTCTACCAATTCCACCACCCGAGCATTGTCCTGAGCGAAAGACGGGATTTGAACCCGCGACCCTCACCTTGGCAAGGTGATGCTCTACCCCTGAGCTACTTTCGCAAAAATGGTATGCAAATGTAAAAAGAAAATTAAAAAGACTATTATTTTTCATCTGTTATTTTATTTTTCAATTAACTCAGTTTTACTAAAGCTTCCATGGGAGTAATATTGTCTGTATCAATTGATTCCAATTCATCTTTAAATTCCTCATAATTTTTATTATCCATATCGAAGAAAGTTAATTGCATTTCAGAACTTTCGTCAATTTGAATATCATTATTTTCACTGTGAGATTTTTCTAAACTTTTTAAAATATTTTTTGAGATTTTAATGATTTCTGAGGGCATTCCAGCCATTTTTGCAACATGAATTCCAAAACTGTGAGCACTTCCACCAGGAATTAATTTTCTTAAAAAAATAATGTCCTTTCCAGTTTCTTTAATTTGTATGTTGAAGTTTTTAACTCTTTTAAATTTATCACACATCATATTAAGNTCATGATAATGNGTAGCAAATAGAGTTTTTGCTTTTGTTGNGTGATCATGTATAAATTGAGTTATGGCCCAAGCTATTGAAATACCNTCATAAGTGCTTGTTCCTCGACCAATTTCATCCAATAAAATNAAACTTCTATCACTAAGATTATTTACTATAGATGCTGCTTCTAACATTTCTACCATAAATGTAGANTCTCCTTGTGAAATATTATCACTGGCTCCAACTCTTGTAAATATCTTATCAAAAAATCCCATTTTGAGTTTTTTTGCAGGAACAAAAGAACCTATTTGAGCCAATATTGAAATTAGAGCTGTTTGTCTAAGTATTGCAGATTTACCAGACATATTTGGTCCAGTAATCATTAATATTTGTTGATCAGTTTTATTAATTTTTATATCATTAGGAATATACGATTTACTTTCTTCTAAAGTATGTTCTATTACTGGATGTCGAGCATCAATTACTTCAAAATTATTAGACTCATCAATTATAGGTTTTGAATAATTATAAGTTTTGGATATTTCTGAAAATGATAATAAACAATCAGAATATGCAATAATTTTAGCGATATCTTGTAAATCACCTATATGTGGGATTAATTTATCAATCACTTTATTATATTCTATGATCTCAATCTCTTTAATTTTTTCTTCTGCAATTAAAATTTTTGACTCATATTCTTTGAGTTCTTCTGTTATATATCTTTCAGCATTAACAAGGGTTTGTTTTCTAATCCAATTTTCAGGGACTTTATCTTTATGAACATTTGTTACCTCCAAATAATAACCAAAAACATTATTAAAAGATATTTTCAAAGAAGTTATTCCTGTATTTTCAATTTCTCTTTCTAAAATTTTTTGCAGATGCATTTTACTATTATTGAATACATCACGAAAATTATCAAGGTCCTTATTAATTCCATTTTTGATAGTATTACCCTTGTTTATATTAACAGGNGATTCTTCAAAGAGATTTTTTTCAATCAATTGAACGACCTTATTAGAATCTTTAAATTTTTTTGATAANAGCTTTAAATTTTTNGAGGCGCTGTTTAATTCCTTTTTAATTTCATCAACCTTTAAAAGCGAAAGTTTAAAACTTACTAGCTCTCTTGGATTAACCTTATAATTTGTNATTTTTGAAACTACCCTTTCAATATCAATAATTGAATTATATTTTTCAATAAGATTAGTACTTGATAACTTAACCAATTCTTCAACAATATCATATCTGAATTGAATTTCATTTAAATCAATTGAAGGAAAACANAACCATCTTCTTAAAAGTCTAGATCCCATTGGTGTCATTGTTTTATCAATAATATCTAAAACTGACTTTCCACCTGGAAATTTAGAATTGATCAATTCTAAATTTGATATTGTAAATCTATCCATCAATAAAAATGACTTATTATCAATAGGGTTTATTTTACTTATATGTGTNAGATGCTTTTTATGTGAATCTTCTAAATAATGAAGAATCATAGATGCAGAAATCACACCTAAACTATTATCACTAATTCCAAAACCTTTCAAAGTTTTAACATCAAAATGATTNTANACCTTTTTTAANGAGGTGTCTAGATTTATCATCCAATCATCGACAAAAAAGAAATACTCTTCACTAATATTTTTGTTTTCAAAAAATTTCTTATCACCTTTTGAAATAAGAATTTCTTTAGGATCAAAATTTTCAATAAGATTTAAGCAATAATCAAATGAACCTTCACTTGAAATGAATTCACCAGTTGAAATATCAAGAAATGCTATCCCAACATTTTTTTTATTAAAGTTAATTGCTGCTAAAAAATTATTTTTTTTCTGATTTAATATCTCATCATTTAATGCAACACCAGGTGTAACCAAATCAGTAACTCCTCTTTTGACAATAGTCTTGGTTANCTTAGGATTTTCTAGTTGCTCACAAATTGCTACTCTATGTCCTGCTTTTACTAATTTATGTAAATATGTATCTAATGAATGATGAGGAAATCCAGCTAATTTAGTTTCTTTATTTACTCCAGATCCTCTCTTGGTTAAAACAATTCCTAAAACCTTAGACGTAGTAATTGCATCTTCATGAAAAGTTTCGTAAAAATCTCCAACCCTAAATAATAAAATTGAATCAGGATATTTTTCTTTAATCTCCCGATATTGCTTCATTAATGGCGTTTCTTTACTTACCTTAGAACTCAATTCAAATAATTTATAGTTAAAACTTATTTTTGGTTAATGAAAAAATTAAAAAATTCTGAGCTTAACAGAATTGATGTTTCAACTTTTAAATCTATTAAAAAAACTCCACTAATCATCATTCTAGATAACATTAGAAGTTTAAATAATATCGGCTCTATTTTTAGAACCTCAGATGCTTTTTTAATTGAAAAAATTTACTTGTGNGGAATAACTGCCACTCCTCCAAATAGAAAGATTACAAAAACTGCAATTGGATCTACAGAAACAGTTGAATGGGAATATATAAATGACATAAACAATTTGGTAGAAAATTTAATAAGTCAAGAGGTAAAAATATGGTCAGTCGAACAAGCTGTAAAGTCTTCTAAACTAAAAGATTTGAAATCAATTGATGCAGACAAAAAACACGCTTTAATTTTTGGAAACGAAATAGATGGAGTAAGTCAAGAAGTCATTAATAAATCACATGGAGTAATTGAAATTAGCCAGTATGGAACAAAGCATTCTCTTAATATTTCAGTAGCTGCTGGAATTGTTATTTGGAAATTTTATAATCTTATAAAATCAAATTAAGAATTAACCTTAATTATATCCAATCTTCCAGGCAAATCCAAAAGAAGTTCATTAACAGTCTTTTTTTTCAAAGGATGAAAAATTTCTTTACTTATATCACAAAGTGGAATTAAAACGAAATGTCTTGTATGCATTCTAGGATGAGGTACAGTTAAACTTTGTGTTTTCAAGATCATATCATCTATAAAAATAATATCAATATCAATATTTCTAGATTCGTAAACGCCATTCACTTTTCTTTTTCTTCCAAATAAATTTTCAATTTTTAAAATGNANTTTATCAGGTTATTAGGGGATAAATTTGATTCAATATGCAAACACGCATTTAAAAAATCATCGCCAATAAATCCCTCAGCTGGATTACTATAAAAATTTGAAATCTTAACAATACGACCCATTGATTCTTCAATTTGTTCTATTGCTAAATTTAAATTGTATTCTTTATCTCCTATGTTAGAGCCAATTGATAAATAAACGTTTCTTTTTTTCAATATTAAATTCTTAAGGATTAAATTTATTATAANAAAATGGACTACAATAATACTGAAAAAGTTGAGTTAGCAAAAAAAATATACTTATATCTAGGTGCAATTTTTATAACTTCATTAGTTGTATCAAACTTGATTTTCCAAAAGTTTTTTTACTGGTATCCTTTTGATATATCACTTTTTGGATTTAATTTATTNGAACTNTCAGTTGGNATTTTACCNTACCCAATTACTTTCTTAGTAACAGATNTAATNTCTGAGATATATGGAAAAAAGAATGCTAATAAAATAGTTGTAGCTGGAATTTTTGCTTCTTTCTTTTCATTGTCAATTATATATGTTGCAAACTCTGTTCCCGCTATAGAATCATCACCTGTTGATAATGAAACCTTTACAAGCGTTTTTTACNTATCGGGTCTAGCAGTGTTATCTTCAATGCTTGCTTATCTATTTGCACAATTTATCGATATCAAGATATATCACTATTGGAAGAAAAAAACAAAGGGAAGAATGCTTTGGTTAAGAAATAATTTTTCAACTTTTACATCACAGTTTATAGATACTTTTACAGTAGTTTTTTTATTGTGTATTACAAATACACTTCCCTGGGATATGTTCACTGGTTTACTTATTTCTGGATTTTTATTTAAAGTACTAGTAGCTCTTATTGATACTCCTCTTTTATACTTGGGTGTTTATTATTTCAGAAAAAAGTTTGATCTTGAAATAAATGAAGAAATTGATATTTAATCTATTTTAATACCAACTACCAAACCTTCATTAGATCTTACATTAAAAACTGTACTGTCCTCAAAAATTAAATACTGACCTTTAATTCCAATCAATTTGCCTGAAAAGGTTTTCGTTTTTTTTATGTTTAAACTTTTCGGAGTTATAATTTCATTTGAGATTGGATAATTAATTTTTAAAGTCTTTGACTTACTTAAAAAATAGTTTTTTGCTTCTTCTGGAAGAATTGAGTAACATTCATTTTTTTTGATTGATAAATCAACATTAGACTTATTTGTAGTTAACATTGTTCTCCAATTTGTTTTGTCTTTAAAATATTTTTTTAACTCAATTTCACAAATACCAGCCAAATATCTATTTGGTAATTCTGCTATCTCAATCGCTTCAATAGCACCTTGATCAATCCATCTAGTTGGGACTTGAGATTTTCTTGTAACACCCACTTTTACATCACTTGTGAATGATAAATATACAGAGTGTGGTTGCAACTGAATTTTTCTTTCATAATCTAAGTCTCTATCCTGAATCCCTAAATGAGCTTTGCTAAGTTCAGGTCTTATAATCCATTCTGCTGTACTCGGGGATTCAAAAAAACATTTTTTACAATGTCCTTGACGAAAAATTTCTTGATCAGAATTACAACTTAAGCAAGAAAAACCTTTAAAATCAATTGTTAAATGTTTATTTAATATTGAATTTGAAATCAAAAACTCATTATTCATATCTAAAAAATAAGTTACTGAATCACTAATTTCAGATCTCATCTTATTTAAAACNCCTNTAAACATTTTTTTGTATTAATTTTATCATATAAATATATGCCATTTTCATTATTCAATACNGTNGTTTCNTGGATGCTAAAAAAAAGAATTCATCAAATTGAATTATTTATGAAGTATCCTCACGANGTTCANAACGAAGTACTAAAAAAACTAGTTAATCAATCNAAGGATACTTTTATNGGTAAACAATATGATTTTAAATCAATAAATNGTTATAAAGATTTTTCNGAAAGAGTGCCTGCTAGAACCTATGAAGAATTTTTTGATTATATAGATAGAACAATTAAGGGTGAGCAAAATATTTTTTGTAGTGAAAATATTAAATGGTTTGCCCAATCAAGTGGGACAACTAATTCAAAAAGTAAATTTATACCTGTCAGTAACTCTGCGTTAGAAGATTGTCATTTTAAGGCTGGTAAGGATATGTTATGTCTCTATATTAACAATAATGAGAATTCAAATATATTTTCAGGAAAATAATTAAGGCTTGGAGGAAGTAGAAAAATTTATGAAAATAATAACAACTACTTTGGTGATTTATCTGCAATTTTAATCGATAATCTTCCCGTTTGGGCAGAGATTATAAGTACTCCAAATAATTCTATTTCTCTAATGGATAAATGGGATGAAAAAATTGAAGCTATAATTGAAGGTACTTTAAATGAAGACGTAAGAAGTTTAGCTGGAGTTCCTTCATGGATGCTAACTCTTTTAAATAAACTTCTTGAAAAGACTGGAAAAAAATATATTGATGAAATTTGGAATAATCTGGAAGTGTACTTCCACGGTGGTGTAAGTTTTAATCCATACAGAAATGAATTTGAAAATATTATATCAAAAAAAGGATTTAAATTTTATGAAATTTA
>NZOB01000003.1 GCA_002693085.1 Flavobacteriaceae bacterium
TAGCTACTTTAGTTGTAAACAAATTAAGAGGTGGATTAAAAGTTGTTGCAGTTAAAGCTCCAGGTTTTGGTGANAGAAGAAAAGCTATGCTTGAAGATATCGCAATTCTAACTGGAGGAACTGTTATTTCCGAGGAGAGAGGTTTTAATATTGAGAATACTACAATAGATATGCTTGGTACAGCTGAAAGAGTAACAATTGATAAAGATAACACTACAATAGTAAACGGNGCTGGTGAAAAGAAATCTATAAATGAAAGAGTTAACCAAATCAAATCTCAAATTGAAACAACNACATCTGATTACGATAAAGAAAAACTTCAAGAAAGACTTGCGAAACTAGCTGGTGGAGTTGCAGTATTATATGTTGGTGCAGCTTCTGAGGTTGAAATGAAGGAAAAGAAAGATAGAGTTGATGATGCTTTACATGCCACTCGTGCTGCTGTTGAAGAAGGAATTGTTGCTGGAGGTGGAGTTGCTCTAATTCGTGCAAGAAAAGAACTAGATAAAATTAAGGCATCAAATGATGACGAGTTAACTGGTATTCAGATTATTTCTAGAGCTCTAGAAGCTCCTGTAAGAACAATTGTTGAAAACGCAGGTGGTGAAGGNTCTGTTGTGGTTGCTAAAATCATAGAGGGCAAAGGTGGATTTGGTTATGATGCTAAATCTGAACAATATGTTGACCTTTTTGAAGCAGGTATTATTGATCCTAAAAAGGTAACAAGAGTTGCTCTTGAAAATGCAGCATCTGTTGCAGGAATGATTTTAACTACTGAATGTGCTTTAGTTGACATCAAAGAAGACACTCCAGCTGCACCACCNATGGGTGGAGGTGGAATGCCAGGAATGATGTAATAAGTTTTTAAAAATTAATNNTTAAAAAAGCTGCTCNTNTGCAGCTTTTTTTTTTTAAATATTTTACATTTACCGTTTATATATTTATGAATAGTAAATCTCAAAAATCGGCACTAATTTCNGTGTATGATAAACATGGAATTGAAAAAATTGCTAAAAAACTTAGTGATTTAAATATTAGAATTATTTCAACTGGTGGNACAGAAAAATATCTCACTGAACTAGGTTATNAAATAGAAAAAGTTGAAAATTTGACTGATTACCCTTCAATTTTTGGAGGAAGAGTAAAAACCCTTCACCCAAAAATTTTTGGAGGAATATTATTCAGAAGAGAAAATACAAATGACTCAAATGAAAAAATAGAATATGATATTCCAANCATTGATTATGTAATTGTTGATTTATATCCTTTTGAAAATACAGTAAATGATGCNAAATCGCATGAAGAAATAATTGAAAAAATTGATATTGGTGGGATTTCATTAATACGTGCTGCAGCAAAAAACTTCAATAATGTTGTCTGNATATCCTCAATTAATCAGTATGNNGANTTTATNAATGATTTAGACAATAATAAAGGTGCATTTTCAATTGAACAGAAAAAAAACTACGCAGCTAAAGCATTTAAAATATCTTCTAACTATGATAATTTTATCAATCAATACTTTGAAAAAGGTTCAATTGAAAAAAGTAATGAATTGAGATATGGTGAAAACCCTCACCAAAAAGGATCATTTATTGGTGATTTTGATTCAATATTTGAAAAATTAAATGGAAAAGAATTATCATATAATAATTTACTTGATATTGATTCAGCATATAATTTAATAAAGGANTTTTGGAATAATGATTCAACCTTTGCAATACTTAAACATAATAATGCATGTGGTTTAGCAACAAGAAATTCAATTTTAGAAGCTTATAAACATGCTCTTGAAGGTGATCCGGTTTCAGCTTTTGGTGGAGTNCTAATTTCCAANAAAGAAATTGATGAACAATCAGCAAATGAAATGAATAGCTTGTTTTTTGAAGTTGTTATGGCTCCGTCATATTCANCTGATGCATTAGAAATTTTAAAAGGCAAGAAAAATAGAATTATTCTAAAAATTAAAAATATTGAATTAGATAATAAAACTGTAAGAACATGTTTGAATGGTATTTTAATTCAAGACAGAGATAACATTACTGATAGAATAGATGACTTAGAATATGTTACAAATAAACGACCTAGTGATAAAGAAATTGAAGATTTATTATTTGCGTCCAAAGTCTCAAAACATACAAAATCAAACACTATAGTACTTGCAAAAAATAATCAATTAATTTCGTCAGGAACAGGTCAAACCTCTAGGGTTGATGCGCTTAATCAAGCAATTGATAAAGCAAAAAAATTTAATTTTAATCTCAAAAATTCTGTTATGGCAAGTGATGCATTTTTTCCATTTCCTGATTGTGTTGAAATTGCTTCAAGTAATGGAATTTGTTCAGTAATTCAGCCCGGAGGGTCAATTAAAGATAATTTATCTATTGATTATTGTAATAAAAATAATTTATCCATGGTTTTTACTGGAAATAGACACTTTAAACATTAATTTACTAACTTTACTTATAACCAATATTTTATGAGTTTTTTTGACTTTTGGACTGAATCAATTGCTATTGACTTAGGAACTGCAAACACTTTAATTATACACAATGATAAAGTTGTTGTTGACAGTCCATCTATAGTTGCTATTGACCAAAAGTCAGGGAAGATTATTGCAGTTGGAAAAGAAGCAAATTTAATGCACGGAAAAACTCATGAAAACATAAAAACAATTCGTCCTTTAAAAGATGGTGTCATAGCCGATTTTAATGCTTCTGAACAAATGATTGGTCAATTAATAAGAAGTATTCCGAATCTAAATAAAAAATTCTATTCACCTTCTTTAAAAATGGTTATTTGTATTCCCTCAGGAATAACAGAAGTAGAAATGAGAGCCGTGAAAGAATCTGCTGAAAGAGTAAATGGAAAAGAAGTTTATCTTATTCATGAACCAATGGCAGCTGCTATTGGAATAGGTGTTGATATAATGCAACCAAAGGGAAATATGATAATTGATATTGGTGGTGGAACCACAGAAATTGCAGTAATTGCATTAGCTGGAATTGTTTGTGATAAAAGTGTAAAAATTGCGGGTGATGTTTTCACTGAGGATATTGTATATTATATGAGAACACAACATAACCTGTCAATTGGCGATCGAACAGCAGAAAAAATAAAGATTAATATTGGATCAGCATTAGATGAATTAGATAATCCACCTGATGATATGTTAGTCCAGGGAAGAGACTTGCTTTCTGGAAAACCAAAAGAAATTTCTATTGGTTATAGAGAAATAGCAAAAGCTTTAGATAAATCTATAATAAGAATTGAAGAATCTGTAATGGAAACTCTATCTCAAACACCTCCAGAACTTGCTGCAGATATTTATAATACTGGTATTTACTTAGCTGGTGGTGGTTCTATGTTACGTGGGCTAGATAAAAGAATTTCAAAAAAAACAGATCTCCCTGTTTTTATCGCTGAAGACCCTTTAAGAGCCGTAGTTAGAGGAACAGGTATTACTTTAAAAAATATTGAACGCTACAAAAGTGTTTTAGTAAAATAATTTAATGCGAAACTTTGTTGATTTTATAATTAAAAATATAAACTCTATAATTTTTTTAATTTTAATTTCTATATCTACCACACAAATTTTTAGCAGAAACTATTATCAGGCCTCTAAATTTAATTTATTCTCAAGCTCTGTAGTCAATTCGATTAAAGAAATTAAAACAGAAATATTTGAATATTTTGATTTAGTTGAAACAAATCAAAAATTAGTNATTGAAAANTCATANCTAAAAAATAACTATNACTATAATTATGAAAATGACTCAATTATTTTTAATAAAAATTATAGTTATACTCCATCAAAAGTTATTTCTAACAGCATAAAATTTTCGAAGAATTTTATTACTATTGATAAAGGAAGCTTTCACAATGTTGAAATTGACGATGGAATAATAACCAGTCAAGGTGTTATTGGAGTTATAAATAATGTTTCTAATAGATTTGCTACTGGAATTTCAATTTTAAATTCACAACTTAAAATTAATGCAGTTCTGAAAAAGAGTGAACATTTTGGATCATTATATTGGAATGGTAAAAATCACCAAATAATGGANTTAGAGGATATTCCAAAAAGTGCTAATATTTCTGTTGGGGATACNATAATTTCNGGCGGAATGTCTTCAATTTTTCCTAGAAACATTCCNATTGGAGTTATANATAAATTTGAGTTNCCAGAATCAACAAACTATTATGAAATTTCGNTTAAATTATTCGAAGATTTTGGTTCCTTAAGAAATGTATATGTGGTGAAGAATGATTTTAAACAGGAGTTTAACGATTTAAAAAACTTNAATGAATAATATNAATCAACTTCTGTTTTTTAGATTTATCATTTTATCATTATCTCAAGTCATGATATTTAACAATTTTTTAATTTTTGGAAATACAATAAATATTTACCTAATTTTTGTTTTAGTTTTTCCTTTAAATTTCAATAAAAGTTTTGCTTATATAATTACATTTATTTTTGGTTTTGTTATAGACTTTTTTTCTAACTCATTTGGAATAATCACATTTTCTTTNTTAATATCAATATTGATTAAACCCTACATTCTTAAATTTGCTTTTGGAAACTTTGATGTAAATAAGGTTAGAAAAACATATGAATATATTAGTGGAACAACTTTATATCAACAAGTCAGCTACCTGTTTTTAATGTTTTTTACTCACCAATTAATTTTAAANTCAGTAGAAATTTTTTCATTTCAAAAATTTGATATGATTTTAAANAAAACTTTAATTAGCTCGCTAATTTCAATAATGTTTTCATACTTAATATTATTAATTTTTTTTAGAAAAAATGCGTGATAAACTTTTTCAAATATTAGTTGTTGTTATATCAGGTTTGTTAATAATTAAGCTTTTTGATCTTCAAATTATTAATAATAACTCTTCTCAAATTTTAGAAAGAGCCTCAATTCAAAAAGTNTATGATTTTCCAGAAAGAGGCTATATATATGACAGAAATAAAAAACTGATTGTATATAATGAACCATATTATGATCTGATGATTATTCCAAAAGATATTGAAATATCNGANAGCTTGTCAATTTCCAAAGAACTTAATATAACAAGTAGAGATTTTNTAACCAGACTTAATAAGGCAAAAAAATATTCCCCTGTAAAACCTTCAATATTAATTTCTGGAATAACAAAAAATGAGTATGCTAATATTCAAGAGAAACTTTGGAAATTTAGTGGTCTTTTTATTCAAAAAAAATCTAAAAGAAAATATAACTTTCAAACTGCATCAAACCTTTTTGGATATATAAGTGAAGTAAACACATATGANATTGATAATAACCCATACTANAAAGCGGGTGAAATGATTGGAAGACAAGGTTTAGAAAAATCTTATGAAAAGATTTTGAGAGGTAAAAAAGGTGTAAAATATTTTCAAAAGGACAAGTTCAATAGAATTATTGGCAAGTATAATAATGGTAGTTATGATAGTCTACTGGTTCCAGCAAAAAATATAGAGATTACTTTAGATATTGATCTTCAAGTTTATGGTGATTCATTGATGAAAAATAAATTTGGAAGTATTATTGCTATTGAACCAAAATCTGGAGAAATCCTGGCCTTAGTTAATTCTCCCGGATATGATCCAAATTTATTGGTTGGAAGAGATCGATCCGTAAATTATAATAATTTAAATTTAGATAGTATTGGTAAACCTTTGTTTGAGAGAGGACTTCAAGGTCAATATCCACCTGGTTCAACTTTTAAAATAATTAATGCATTAATTGGATTACAAGAAAATGTAATTCAAGAAGAGACTTTATTTAGATGTAATGGTGGCCATTTTTATGCTAAAAATGCTTTCATGAAATGTCANACTAATCAAGAAACATATACTGATTTAAATAATGCAATATATACCTCATGTAATACATATTTTGCTAAAACTTATAAAGAAATTATTGAAAACTATGAAACTTCANCAATTGGCTTAGACAAATGGAAAGATTATGTTACTTCATTTGGATTTGGAAACTTTTTGGGTTATGATCATCCGACAGGAAAAAGAGGATTTATTCCTAGCTCAGATTATTATAATAGATGGTATAATAATTCATGGAGAGCATCTACTACAATCTCAAATTCTATTGGACAGGGTGAAGTTCTAACAACACCAATTCAATTAGCAAACTTTGCAGCTATAATCGCAAATAAAGGTTGGTATATACCACCTCATTTTGTTAAAAATATTGAAAATGATTCAATTGATAAAAATTATAAAAACATTAAAGAAACATTAATTTCTGAAAAACACTTTGATCCAATTATTAAAGGTATGATTGATGTAGTAGAGAAAGGGACAGCTCAAAACTCTAAAATTAAAGGAATAAAATTCGCTGGTAAAACAGGAACTGCTGAAAATTTTATAAAAATTAATGGTCAAAGAAAACAGCTAACCGATCATTCAATTTTTATTGGATTTGCTCCAGCTGATGATCCTAAGATTGCAATATGTGTTTTTATAGAGAATGGGTATTGGGGAACAAGATGGGCAGCTCCAATATCTAGCCTTATAGCTGAAAAATATCTGAACAGAAATATTGAAAGAAAGTGGCTTGAGAACTATATATTAAATGGAAATTTAAAAGAAGAATATATGAAGCCATACTTATATGAAAATTTTACTATAAATGAATAGTATAAGTATTAAAAAATTTGATGTTGTATCAATTTTAATTGTAAGCTTATTAATTATAATTGGATTGGTTAATATTTACTCATCAACATATTTTGATACTATGAGTTTTTTCTCATTCGAAAATCCTTTTGGAAAACAATTAATTTTTACTTTAATTTCATTAATAATTTTCTTATTTATTCTTGTTTCTGATGATAGATTTTTTTTCAGATACTCAAGTATAATTTATCTACTTGGTATTATTTTATTAATTGCAGTGCTAATTTTTGGAAATGAAGTTAAAGGAGCAAAATCTTGGTTTTCTTTAATGGGTTTTAGTCTCCAACCTTCCGAATTTATGAAACCAATAACCGCTTTAGCTTTGGCAAAATATCTGAGTAATATACACTCTGATCTAAAAAGAAAAAGTATTCAATTATATAGTTTTTTAATCGTTTTAATACCAATTTTTCTTGTAATAATTCAGCCTGATCCTGGAACTGCATTAATATATTTTAGCTTCTTTTTTGTTTTGTATGTTATTGGTTTACCAAGTATATATATGAATATTTTTATATGGCTTACTATTTTATTTATTACAACTATAGTATTTGGAAAAGAAAATATTTTATTTATACTGTCAACATTAATTATTTCAATCTTACTGATATATATTTATAGAAAATTATCTTTTAGAAAAATTTTATTCTACGGAATACTATCATTAGTATTTATTTTATGTGTTGATTTTATTTTTAATGAAGTTTTTGAACAAAGGCACCGTGACAGGTTTGATATAGTATTAGGTATTAAAGAAGATAACAGAGGAATTGGCTATAACACAAATCAGTCACAACTTGCATTCAAATCAGGAGGNTTTTTTGGTGAAGGTTTTTTAAAAGGAACTCAAACAAAAGGAGATTTTGTTCCTGAACAACACAGTGATTATATTTTTGCAACTGTTGGAGAAGAATGGGGNTTTTTTGGTTCAATTTTGACAATAATTCTATTTACAATTCTAATATTAAGNATGATTAATAGNGCCAATACCAATAGAAATATATTTAATAAAATAGTTATCTACAGCGTTGCATCTATCTTTTTTTTCCAATTTGCTATTAATATAAGTATGGTGATTGGAATTTTTCCAACTGTAGGTATTCCTTTACCATTTATAAGTTATGGAGGTTCAAGCTTATTAGCTTCAATAATCCTATTTGGAGGATATATAAAGCTCGATTCTGTAAAAAAAGAAAAATGGTAATTCTACTTAATTATTTCTTAATAATAATTTGAGATATAAATAAAACTTGTAACTAAAATCATAAGAAAAAAACCTGGAATTAATGCTAAATAAGCATTACCCAAAAGAATATACTGATAATTTTCTTTAATCATATATCCCCAACTAGGCATAGGAGGTTGAGTACCAATTCCTAAAAAGCTTAGACCGCTTTCTAACAGGATACTTGATGCGAAGTTAGTCGCAGAAATTATTAAAATTGGGCCAATGATGTTAGGAAGAATATGTTTTAAAACAATTCTGAAATCACTAATTCCTAAAACTTTTACAGCTGTTATATAGTCTTTTTCTTTTTCTGATTTGATCTTACCACGCACTAATCTAGCAACTTCAACCCATATCGAACATCCAATTGCTATATAAATTTGCCAAAATCCTTTTCCAATAGCTAAGGAGATTGCAATAACTAATAATAAGGTTGGTATTGACCAAAAAACATTAATTAACCAAACAACAAATGAATCAATCTTACCTCCATAATAGCCACCCAAAACTCCAAAAAATAATCCAATAATTGTTGAAATTATTACAGCCATTAATCCAATAGATAATGAAACTCTAGTGCCCAATAAAACTCTACTAAAAACATCTCTTCCATATATATCCGTACCAAAAAGAAATTTTTTGGAAGAAACATACTTTGACTTAATTATTTCAAAGTTATTTTCATCAAATCGATCAAAGTCAAAGTTTCTTATAATTTGATTATNNTCATCTGAATATATATCAACAACTAATTNATTACCCANATTTGACACTGAATCAATAGCATATTCATCATATTTCTTTTCAGAACCAAAAAATAAATCTGAAAATTTATCTTGATTCAAATTTGTAGGAACTTTCAAGATTTTAACTTCAAATCCTGGTTTTTTGGACTGAATGTTCAAGTTCATTGAGTTTGCATTCTTNGTTTTATCTGGAATAATAAAAAAAACAAAAATTGAAACTATAAANCANAGAAAAATATAGAGGTAAGATAATTTTAAAGGAATATTATTTACCAAAGCTTCAAAATTTATTATTCTTTAATTGCTAAAATCATTTCAGAGCTTGATTTATTAGAAAAAATTTGTTCTAAAACATTAACACCTTCACTGATAAAAATATCTTTCTTCAAGTTTTTATGCCAACGGTTTCTATTACTAAGTAATTCTTTATTTGANAAAATAAACTCTTTTTCAGATTTNAGTAATTTNAAATTAAGGTCATTAGAGTACTCCGAAAGACTTTCAAAAAGCTTATTTCTTTCCTTATTATTTTCAATATAATTTTTATAAGAAGAAAAATTTAAGGGAATTAATTTATTGTCTCTTTGTTCTTTAATCCAATCAGCTCTTTTACTGATTAANTGTAAATAATTGTTTGAGTTAACTNTGTTTTGAGCATTNTTAGTAATCAAACTAAAATTTTTAAAACCATTCCATGCAGTATAATAAGCTGGATCTATTTTATCCCATTTTAATGGATTTTTTTCATCTCTTTCTCCATTAAAAATATGCATGTAACTGTCTGGAATAACAATATCACTTTTAACACCTTCTAATTGCACTGATTCNCCGTTAATTCTGTAAAATTTATCAGTAGTAATTTTTATAGCTCCCATATCAAAATTTGAATTTGAAATAAACTTATTTAGGTCTATAATATTTTGTACTGTACCCTTTCCAAAAGATTTTTCGCTACCTATNATTACAGCTCTTTTATAATCTTGAAGAGCAGCAGCTAGAATTTCAGATGCAGAAGCTGACATTTCATTAATTANTANCACNAGAGGTCCATCCCAAACTATTTCAGGGTTTCTNTCATATAAAACTTGTTTTCTATTTCCAATAGATTTAACCTGTACAACCGGTCCTTTTTCAATAAATAAGCCNGTCATATCTACTACAGTTTGCAAAGATCCACCTCCGTTATTCCTTAAATCAAGAATTAGACCTTGCATACCATTATTTTTTAGCTTAATNATATGATTTTTAACATCCTCAGCAGAATTTCTATTTTTATAATCTGAAAAGTCCACATAAAATTTAGGTAAACTTATATAACCATAATTGATATTCTCTTTATTAATCAAAGTAGATTTAGCATAAACTTCTTCAAGTTCTACCACATCTCTCATTATTTTAACGTCTTTAATAGAACCGTCCATCTTTTTAACAGTNAGGGTTACATAAGATTTAGCAGGTCCTTTAATAAGCTTAATTGCATCATCTAATTTTACACCAACCACATCAACAGGTTCTTCGCCCTCTTGTGAAACTTTTAAAATTATATCTCCAANATCAAGAAGTTTATCTTTCCATATTGGACCACCAATTATAATTTCTACAATCTTAATAGTACCTTCTGTTTTAGTTAATCTTGCACCTATTCCATTAAATTTTCCGGAAATATTTACATCAAATCTCTCTTTATCATCAGGCTGAAAATAAAATGTATGCGGATCAAGTTGATTTAAAAAAGAATTTATATANGANGAAAACCAATCATCTCTATCCATATCGTTATAAAANTCGAAGAAATCTTCTGTATTTTTCTTTACGATNGCAAGTGATTCATTGTATACACGATCATTTATAAAATCNAGTGAATCACCTAACTTAAGTAATGCTATATCAAGCATAGAAAATTTAAGTTGTTTTCTCCACCTTTGTTTTACTTCATTTTTATTTTTTGAATAATCCTTGTTTTCAAAATCAAGGTTTANGTTTTCTTTAGACTTAAAATCAAATGGTTTGTTTATAATTTCATTATAATATTCTTGAACTTCATCAAATCTAATTTTTATTGTCTCAAACACGAGATTAAAGAAAGATAAATCATAATCTTTAATTTGATCATCAAGTTTGTATTTATACTTTTCAAATATTTTAATATCTGATTTTAAAAAAAATCTTTTCTGAGAATCAAGCTGATCAATAAAGGATTGATATAATTTTTCAGAAAGATTATCATTTATCTCAATATTATTATAATGACCTTTTTCAACTACATATTTAACAATCTCAATCAATAATTTATCCTTATTGGGNTCCGAAAATTTTTTATTGGAAAAGGTAAAACCAATAATTAGTAATGGAATTATTAAGAATAAATATTCAAATTTCTTGTTCATAGTGATTTATAAAAGTAAATAATNATAATTATAATTATAGAATCAAATCTATTTTAATATTATGTATTTTGATTTAATTACTTTTGTTCAAAAATTAGACCATATATGTCAAAAAAACCTTTAATACTAGTGACTAATGATGATGGTATTTCAGCTCCAGGTATAAGAACTCTTATTTCTGTAATGAATGAAATTGGAAATGTCGTGGTAATTGCCCCAGATAGTCCTCAATCAGCTATGGGTCATGCAATTACTATAAATTCTACTCTTCATTGNCACAAGATTAAAATTGATGATGGACCACAAATAGAATATTCATGCTCTGGGACNCCTGCCGACTGTGTNAAGCTTGGNATAAATGAGATTCTTGANTCTAAACCAGACATATGTGTTTCAGGTGTAAATCANGGCTCTAATTCTTCAATAAATGTAATATATTCNGGGACTATGAGTGCAGCNATTGAAGCAACNATTGAAGGTGTACCTGCTATTGGATTTTCATTACTTGATTATAGATGGAAAGCAAATTTTAAACATATAAAAAAACATATTAAAGAAATTACACTAAAAGCATTAGAAAAAGGAATACCCAAAGGAATTGCTTTAAATGTAAACTTTCCAAATCTTATTGAAAGTGAAATAAAAGGAATTAAAATTTGTAGACAAGCCAAAGCATACTGGATTGAAAAGTTTGATAAAAGAACAAACCCACAGGGTAAAGAATATTATTGGCTGACTGGTGAATTTGTTAATGAAGATAAAAATAAAGATACCGATGAACATGCTTTAAAATCAGGTTATATATCAATTGTTCCTGTGAAGCACGACTTAACAGACCATGATTCAATAAATAGAATAAACGACTGGGACTTATAGAATGAAATATTACATAATTGCTGGTGAGCCATCTGGTGATCTTCATGGATCAAAATTAATAAAGGAAATTTTAAGCTTAGACGATGAAGCTAAAATTAGATTTTGGGGTGGTGATCTAATGAAAAATGCAGGAGGTGATATGGTTATGCATTATAAAGACTTGGCCTTCATGGGTTTTAGTGAAGTTATACTAAACATTTTAAAAATTCTTAAAAATTTTAGAATTTGTAAAGAGGATATATTAGATTTTAATCCTGATAAAATCATATTAATAGATTATCCTGGATTCAATTTAAGGATAAGTAAGTGGGCTAAAAAAAAAGGCTTTAAAAATTATTTTTATATAAGTCCACAAATTTGGGCTTGGAAAGAAAAAAGAGCTAAGATAATTAGAAAGTATGTAGATGAATTATATGCAGTTCTTCCATTTGAAAAAGATTATTTTTTAAATAAACACAACATCAATGCAAACTTTTTTGGACATCCACTTATGGATGATTTTAAAAAATATAAACCAAAAAAAATTGAATCAAAACAACCAATAATATCAATTTTACCTGGAAGTAGAAAACAAGAAATTTCAAAAATTCTTGCTAAAGTCTTAAAAGTTTGTAAATATTTTCCAAATTACAGGTTCGTTATAGCTGGAGTAAATCACATTCATAAGAAAACTTATCAAAAAATTTTATCAGAAAATAATTCAAAAATTGAAGTAGTTTATAATAGAACGTATGAAATAATAAGTTCATCTAAATTATCAATTGTTACTAGCGGAACTGCAACATTAGAAACAGCATTATTAAATACTCCTCAAATTGTTTGCTATGTNACAAGTCNCTTAAATATATTACTNGCTAAACTTTTTGTAAAAATTAAATTCATTTCACTTGTAAATCTTATTTGTAATAAAGAAGTAATAAAAGAATTTATTCAAAATGAGGTAAATGAAAATAATTTAAAAAAAGAAATAAATAATATCNTAANTGGAAAAGATATTGAAATAAAAAAAAATTATAAGTTACTNAGAAACCTAATTGGGTCGGATGGAGTTAGTAANAGAGTTGCAAAACATATAGTCAACAACTAACACACTACATTTATAATTTTATTNGGAACAAAAATTATTTTTTTTATGCNTCTTCCATCAAGGTTNTTTATAGTTAAATCATGATTCGAAACAATTTCTTCTACTTCTTTTTTAGATAAATCATTAGAAAGTAAAATCTGAAATTTTAACTTNCCATTAAAAGAAACAGGATAATTTTTTTCTTTTTCTATCAATAAGTTGGGATCATGCTCAGGGAAAACTTCATCAGTGATAGAGTTTTCATTTCCTAAAACAAACCATAATTCTTCAGCTAAATGTGGAGCAAAAGGTGATAATAAAATTGATAATGGTTTTAATACTTTAGATGAAGAACACTTTTTTTCAGTTAATTTATTTACAAGAATCATTAATGAACTTACACAAGTATTAAATGAAAAATTTTCAATATCGTGGTTTATCTTTTTGATCGTTTGATTTAAAATTTTTAAAGACTCACTATCAGGNTCGGAATCAACAACAATTAAATTGTTTTCATCATAAAAGAGTTTCCAAACTTTATTTAAAAAATTAAATACACCCGAAATTCCATTTGTATTCCATGGTTTTGCTTGCTCAATAGGACCTAAAAACATCTCGTATAATCTTAATGTATCAGCACCATAGCTATCACAAATATCATCAGGATTAACTACATTATATTTTGATTTTGACATTTTCTGAACCTCTCTTTCAACTTTAAAAACATCATTTTTCATTTTAAATTTTGCTTCTGAATATTCAGGTTGCCAATCCATAAATTGTTTTAAATCAAGTTCATTATTTTGATTGATAAAATTTATATCTACGTTAATTTTTTGAATCTTTTCATCATCAAGTGAGTCGGATGAAATAAAAATACCAGAATCTATATCTCTGTATATTAAAGCAGAATTACCCAATATCATACCCTGATTTACAAGCTTTTTAGCATAAACTTCAGTATTAACTAATTTCATATCATACAAAAACATTTGCCAAAATCTAGAATACAATAAATGACCTGTTGCATGCTCACTTCCACCAAGATATAAATCAACTTCTTTCCAATATTTAAGAGCATCTTTAGAAGCAAAACTTTGATCATTATTGGGATCCATATACCTATTAAAATACCAAGAACTACCTGCCCAACCAGGCATAGTATTTAATTCAATACGAAAAACTTTTTTTTCATCAATTTTTGATTTTGAAACAACCCTGTTTTTTTCAGTATCCCAGCCCCAGTTTTGAGCATTTCCTAATGGAGGATCTCCATTTTCAGTAGGAAGATAATTTTTAACATCAGGTAATTCTAATGGTAAATATTTTAAGTTAATTGGATGTGGAATATCATTTTTGAAATAAATAGGTATTGGTTCTCCCCAATATCTTTGTCTACTAAATACAGCATCTCTAAGCTTATAATTTATAGTTTTATTTCCTGAGGAAATCTCATTCAATTTTGAACAAGCCAAATCAAAAGCAGAATGATAATCTAAATCATTTAAAAAGTCAGAGTTAGTGATTTGGACTTTTTCTTTTGATTCAAAAGCCTCATCATCTATATTAACATCTTTAAAAATATTTACTATTTCAATATTAAAATGTTTTGCAAATGCATAGTCCCTTGCATCTCCGCATGGAACAGCCATAACTGCACCTGTTCCATATGAAGATATTACATAATCAGAAATCCATATTGGTAATAATTTTTTTGTAAAAGGATGAATTACATATGAACCAGTAAATACACCTGAAATCGATTTGACATCTGATATNCTATCTCTTTCACTTTTTTTACTTGATGAGTTAATATAATCTTCAACTTCTTTTTTATTTTCTTTAGTTGTTAATTCTCTTACCAATTCATTTTCTGGCGCTAAGGTTAAAAATGTTGCACCAAAAATTGTATCCGGTCTTGTTGAAAAAACTGAAATAGATTTAGAACTTGAATTAATCTTGAATTTAATCATTGCCCCTTTGGATTTTCCAATCCAGTTCCTCTGCATGTCTTTTAAAGGCTCAGGCCAATCAATTTTATCTAGTCCTTGCAAAAGCCTTTCAGAATAGGAAGAAATTCTAATACTCCATTGCTTCATTTTTTTTCTGACAACTTCATATCCCCCTCTTTGTGATAATCCATCAATAACTTCATCGTTAGCTAATACTGTTCCTAATTTTGGACACCAGTTAACAAATGCTTCAGATAAATAAGCTATTCTAAATTCTTGAAGAATTTCTTCTTTTTGATGACTATCAAATTTTAACCACTCTTCCGATGAAAAGTTAATAGATGTATTAATTATTTCTGCTGTTCCTTTATTTTCAAAATGATTAATAAGTTCCTTAATTGGTCTTGCCTTTTGTAAATTAGAATCGTACCAACTATCAAACAATAATAAAAACATCCACTGAGTCCATTTATAATAGGTTTTATCAGATGTTCTTATCTCTCTAGACCAATCAAAAGAGAACCCCATTCTATCGAGTTGTTCTCTGTACCTTCTAATATTCTCATCGGTTGTTTTTTGTGGGTGTTGTCCTGTCTGTATCGCATATTGTTCTGCTGGTAATCCAAATGAATCATAACCTTGTGGATGCAAGACATTAAAACCTTTATGTCTTTTATATCTTGAATAAATATCACTAGCTATATAACCTAATGGATGACCAACATGTAATCCAGCACCTGATGGATATGGAAACATATCCAAGACATAAAATTTTTTCTTATTTGAAATATTAGAAACATGAAAAGTATTATTTTGTTTCCAATAGTTTTGCCACTTCTCTTCTATTTTCCTAAAGTTGTATGCCATTTTGAGAATAAAGCAAAAATAAGGTTATTGTTTTAATGCAAAAAAATTAAAAGAATTGAATTAACTAAAAACCTTTATTATTTTTATAGCAATATATATATTTTGTCATCAAATTATTCAAATAAAATTTTTTCAAATTATTTTCTTGTTATTATAAGTATATCAATAGTTCTATTTTTAATTTCTTCATTTACTTTAATTGCATTAAATTCTGAAAAAATTATAAATGATTTTAAAGAAAATATACCTGTTGTAGTATTTATTAAAGATCAAAGCAATAAAATTGAACTTTCAAAATTTGAAAAAAATCTTGAAATAAATAATACCATAAAAAAGTTTGATTTTATTTCTAAAAAAGATGCAGCAAATAAACTTTCTGAAGAAATAGGAGAAGACTTTATTGACTATTTAGGATATAATCCTCTCTATGATTCATATGATATATTCTTTACATCTGATAACGTTAATAATTTATTTATTGATCAACTTGTTGAAGAGTTTAAAAACGAAAGTTTTGTTGAAGAAGTTACTTATGATGCACCATTAATTGATTTAATAAATAAGAATATTTTAATATTAAAACAATGGTCATTAATTATTGGTTCTATTTTTCTATTCATATCAATTATTTTGATGAATAATACTATTAGGCTATCCGTCTATTCCAATAGATTGAATATCAAAACTATGCAGCTTGTNGGAGCCACTAAGTTTTTTATAAAAAAACCATTTATCATTACTCACATAAAGCTTGGTGTCTTGAGCAGTATAATATCTTCAGTTTTGCTAGTTGTAATTTTATACTACTTGAATCTTAATTTTTTTGAAATTGATTTTGAAAAAATAAAAGAATCTGTTTTTATAACATTAGTATTTTCTTTAGNTATTAGTGTAATTATATCATATTTTTCAACTTCAATTATAACTGGAAGATATATTTCTTCAAATATTGAAAAACTTTACTAATGAAAAAAAACAAGTTCGCATTTGGGAAAAGAAATTATAAGTTTATGATAATTGGAATTTTATTCATCGCTTTAGGTTTCATTCTAATGTCTGGTGGTGGAAGTGATGATCCTAATGTTTTTAATGAGGAGATATATAGTTTTAGAAGAATAAGAATTGCTCCATTGATTGTAATTATAGGTTTTGCAATTGAAATTTATGCTATACTTACAAANCCTGAATAGATATGGATATATTAAAATCTTTATTACTTGGTATAATACAAGGTTTAACTGAATTTTTGCCAGTATCCTCTAGTGGTCATCTTGAAATTTTNAAAGTTTTTTTAGATTTTTCATATGATTCAACCAATAGTTTATTTTTTACTCTCATTGTACATCTTGCAACTGCGTTAAGTGCTATCATTTATTTTTGNAAAGACGTTAAAGAAATAATTATGAGCTTAATCGGTTTTAAAAAGGATGAAAATACTTTTTTCGCACTCTATATTTTGGTTTCTATGATACCCGCAGGATTAGCTGGCTATTTTTTTGAAAGTGAAATTAATTACTTATTTAATGGGAACTTAATTCTGGTAGGTTTTATGCTAATTTTAACTTCTCTTATACTTTATCTTTCTGATAGATTTAATAATTCTAATAAAAAATTAAATCTAAAATCGTCATTAATTATNGGTTTTTCTCAGGCTTTAGCCATCCTGCCTGGAATTTCGAGAAGTGGAGCAACCATAGGAACCTCAATTTTTTTAGGATTAAATAGGGATATAGCTGCTAAATTTTCTTTCTTAATGGTTGTTCCTGTAATATTTGGATCGTCTCTAAAAATTATATTGGACAATGAAATTGAATTCAATAATAATAATATTTCAAATTATTTAGTTGGATTTAGNGCAGCATTAATTTCTGGATATTATGCATGTAAATGGATGATTATTTTTGTTAAAAAGAGTAAGTTAATTTACTTTTCAATTTACTGTTTATTGATAGGTATATTATCCATTATATATTCAATCTTAAATGGATAATATTCGTGAAAAAATCTCTGAAGAAGGGTTAGTTATTCCAATTTATAAGCCGATTAATTGGACCTCTTTTGATGTTGTAAAATATGTCAGAGGAGTATTTAAAAGACATACTCAATTTAAAAAAATAAAAGTTGGTCACGCCGGCACATTAGATCCACTGGCTACTGGATTATTAATTATTTGTGTTGGAAAAAAAACCAAAGAAATATATAAATACCAGGATCAGAAGAAAACTTATGTCGCAACTTTCAAACTTGGAGCTACCACCCCATCTTATGATCTTGAAACTAAGATAAATGAAACGTTTCCTACCTCACATATAAACATTGACTTGATAAAAGAAACTATCAAGAACTTTATAGGTGATTTANAACAAATACCTCCTTCTTTTTCTGCATTGAAAATTGGAGGTAAAAGATCTTATGACTTAGCTAGATCAGGAAAAAAAATATCTTTAGAACCTAGAAAAATACATATTTCAAAATTTGAGATATTGGATTTCAAAAATGACGAAGTTGATTGTAAAATAGAATGTTCAAAAGGCACATATATAAGATCCTTAGCATATGATTTTGGAAAAAAACTTAGAAGTGGTGCTTATTTGAAATATTTAGAAAGGTATTCTATTGGAAATATCTCTTTAAAAGATNCTATTCAAGTGGATAAAATCTCTGAAAAATTCAATTTAGAGTAAATCCAAAAAATTAGATCTACTAATTATTTCCCCACCTAAACTTTTTAANTGTTCAGATGGTACTTGACAATCAATAAATCTATAATTGTTTTTTCTTAGTTCCTTGGTTAAATAGTAAAGGGCTATTTTACTTGCGTTAGAAGATTTTGAGAACATACTTTCTCCACAAAAAACATCATCTAAGTCAAGACCATATAAACCNCCAACTATATCATCGTCCTCCCATACCTCTACAGAAATNGCTTTTCCCATTTTATGTAAATCNATAAATGACTTTATTAAACCTTCAGTTATCCAAGTTCCTTTTTGATTAATACGTTTGATATTTGCGCATGAATTNATTACTAATTCAAAATCTTTATTGAAAGTAACTTTATAATTACTTTTCTTTAAAAAAGNCTTAAAACTTTTTGAAACTTTAAATTTATCTGTNTATAGTATCATTCTAGGATCAGGACTCCACCACATCAAATTTTGATCAGATTCAAACCAAGGAAAAATACCTGACTTATAGGCTTCTAAAATTCTTAAAGGATTTAAATCTCCACCATAGGCTACTATACCATGTTTATCAGCATTACTGGGATGAGGAAAAATATAATCTTCTCCTAGTTNAAACATAATTTTTTAAAATGGAAGATCATCGGGTTCACTTGATGNATTATCAGAAATATTCAAGTCTTCCTTTGTTGGTAATGGTGGTAACTGAGATTCAAATTCATCTTCAACTTTTTCAATACGCCAACCTTGAATAGAATTAAAATATTTTACCTCACCTTTATCATTAGTCCATTCTCTTCCCCTAAGATTAATATCTATTTTTACAAAGTCTCCAATGTTATATGCATCTAAAAGATCTGTTCGATCTTGAATAAATTCTACTAGAATATTTTGAGGATATTGTTCCTGAGTTGTTAATACTATTTCTCTTTTTCTGAAACCATTTGATCCATATTCTTTTGTTTCATTAATTAATTTTACTTTTCCTGAAATATTCATANTTATATATTNTTTTTTATTTTGTTTGATAAATCTTCAAAATCTTGTTTTTTTAAGTCTAAAGAATTTGAAAAGTTCATGTCATTCATTGAGTTAATTGGAATAAGATGAATATGAACATGTGGAACTTCTAAACCAACCACAGCCATACCAATTCTTTCACAATCAACAGTTTTTTCAATTCCTAAAGCAACTTTTCGGGAAAACTTCATTANCAAATCATATTCATCCGAGCTTAAATCAAAGATATAGTCTATTTGTTTTTTTAAAACACAAAGAGTATGTCCATATGCATTTGGATTTATATCCAAAAAAGCTAAGCAATTATCATCTTCATGAACCTTGTAGCTTGGAATTTCACCTTTGATTATTTTAGTAAAGATAGTTTCCAATGAATATTACCTTGATATTGAAAGTATTTCAAATTGTATTTTACCATTAGGAACTGAAATTTCNGCAATTTCACCCTTTGATTTTCCTAAAAGGCCTTTTCCTATAGGGGAATTAACAGATATTTTACCTTCTCTTAAGTTTGCCTCACTTTCTGCAACTAACTGGTATTCCATTTCCATATTATTTGCAGTATTTTTTATTTTNACCTTGGATAAAACTAGAACCTTTGAGCTATCTAACTGAGATTCATCAATTAACCTAGCGTTAGCTAAGGTTTCTTCCATTTTTGAAATTTTAAGTTCTAATAAACCTTGAGCTTCTTTAGCTGCATCGTATTCAGCATTTTCACTCAAATCACCCTTATCTCTAGCTTCAGCAATAGCTTTAGAAGCTAAAGGTCTTTCAACATCTTTAAGTTGATTTAGTTCAGCTCTTAGCTTTTGTAATCCTTCTTTTGTATAATACGAAAAACTCATTTTTATTAAAAAAAAAAACCCTACACGAGGGACAAATCAAATATATGTAAATTTCCTTAAATTATACATTTTGATTAATTTTCAAACATGGTAAATANTANTAGATTAATTGTTCTAACCTTAATAATATTATCNTGNGAAAAAAGTAATGATAATGAAAATCCATTTATACCTGATGTAAGATTTGAAAAAATCATAAATATAAATCTACCTACCTATAATGATTTAAAATATAATGGTGGCTCTTACTATATCAATGGTCTNGGAGTTAAAGGTGTNATTCTTTTTAATCTTAATGATAATATTATTGCTTGGGAAGCCAGTTGTCCTAATGAAAAACCCTCAGATTGTAGTACAATGGAGATTAAAGGGCTTCAAGCAGAATGTAAATGCAACTCTAATCTTTACAGCTTAGCAAATGGACAACCATTAAAAATAAATACAAATAATTCTTATCCTATGGTAGCTTATTTTACTGAGAAAAGCGGAAACTCATTAAGAATTTATAATTAACTCAATAAAATCATTTTTAGTAAATCAACAATTTTAAAATTTATTGGGATATTTTAGTAATCCTTGTATATTTGCACACGCTTTAAGAATATGAATGCAATAGTAGAAATTTCAGGAAAACAATTTAAGGTTGAAAAAGACTCAAAATTGTTTGTACATAGAGTGCAAGGTAAAGAAGGTGAAAAAATCACTTTTGATAATGTTCTAATGCTTGACAATGGNTCTAAGATCACAGTNGGTAGTCCTAATGTTAAAGGNGCCTCAGTTCAAGCTAAAATTTTAAAACACTTAAAGGACGATAAGGTTATTGTATTTAAAAAGAAAAGAAGAAAAGGATANAGAGTAAAAAATGGACATAGACAAGCTCTTACNGAAATCCTAATAGAAAAGGTTAATGAAAAAACTACAGCAAAAAAAACTGAAACCAAGGAAGTTAAAAAAGCTGAAGTAAAAAAACCTGCTGTAAAGAAAGCACCGGCTAAAAAAACAGCTTCTGCTACTAAAAAAACAGCTAAATCATCTAAAAAATAAAACAAAATGGCTCATAAAAAAGGTGTAGGTAGTTCTAAAAACGGAAGAGAATCAGAATCGAAACGACTTGGAGTTAAAATCTTTGGAGGTCAATCTGCAATTGCCGGTAATATTATTGTTAGACAAAGAGGAACAAAACACAAACCTGGTGATAATGTATATCTTGGAAAAGATCATACTCTTCATGCCAAGGTTGATGGTATNGTTAAATTCACAAAAAAGAAGGATAACAAATCTTACGTTTCAATAGAACCAACTTCCTAATTTTTCAAAACATTATATCTTTAGAGGACTAATGCCTCTTTACCATTCATATACTGATGAAAACTTTACCCATTTAATATGGGAAATCAATGAAGATGAAAAATTCTTTTTATCTAAGTTTTCTCTTACTGACAAAGAACTAGAGATAATAAAATCTAAAAAAACTAGTATAAAAAAAATTGAGTTTCTNTCTGTAAGATATTTATTAAGATTACTCAAAATNAACCCCAATGATCTCAGCTATTCTAAAGATGGAGCTCCACAATTAAANACANGAACTAATATTTCTATTAGCCATTGTATGGGTTATTCAACNATACTAATTTCAGAAAAAAAATGNGGTATTGATATTGAAACATACAGANATAANATTTTAAATATNAAAGATAAATTCATAAATGATANAGANGTTAAACAAATTGATTCTTCATCNGTAAATGATTTGATTTTNATTTGGTGTCTAAAAGAATCTGTATANAAAGCTGAAAAAANTCCTGGTTTAAATTTTAAGAACGAAATATTTGTTGAATCAATTAATAAAGAAGAAAAAAATGCTAAAACATTGGTTCAAAAANTCAACTANAATAAATTATACACATGCAATTTATTATTNGATCCAAACTATATTTGTACAATAGTCTTTTCAAATGATTGATTTTTTAAAAGANCTTTTTAACCAATATTCNCAATATGATACACTTGATATCTACTTTGAAGTAATTGCCGTAATTTTTGGCTTTCTTAGTGTTTGGTACTCAAAAAACAATAACATATTNGTTTTTCCAACAGGTATGATNAGTACTTCAATTTTTGTTTATTTATTGTTTAAGTCGTCACTACTAGGTGATATGATGATTAATGCTTATTATTTTATCATGAGTATCTATGGTTGGTTTTATTGGTCCAGAGGAAATAATGAGAAACCAGCACCTATTTCAGTTGTAAATACATATGATAAAAAAATTATTGCCATACTTCTTTTATCATCATCGATTTTTGTTTCTCTTGTTTATACTTTATTTGAAAAGTGGGATTCTTTTGTTTCATATATAGATGTTTTAACCACTGCTGTATTCTTTGCTGCGATGTGGTTGATGGCAAAAAGAAAAGTTCAAAGTTGGAATTTTTGGATTTTTGCAAATATCATATCAATTCCTCTATATGCGCATAAAGGTCTTGCATTTACTAGCTTACAATATTTTATATTTACACTAATAGCCATTGCAGGTTACTACAAATGGAAAAATATTTACAACAAACAAAATCTAACTGTATAAAGGTTGTTCTATTTGGACCAGAATCTACTGGAAAGTCCACTTTAGCTAAAGAACTAGCTAGTCATTTCAAAACAGACTTTGTTGAGGAATATGCTAGAGAATATCTTCAAAAAAAATATGAATTTAATAATTCTATTTGTCAAATTGATGATATGCTACCTATTGCAAAAGGACAAATGAATTTGGAAAATAAAGC
>NZOB01000004.1 GCA_002693085.1 Flavobacteriaceae bacterium
CCAGGCTTCAATCTTCCATCTTTTTCTGCATCTTCTACCATCTTTAATGCCATTCTATCTTTAACAGAATTTCCAGGATTAAAATATTCAACCTTTGCCAAAACTAAGGCATCAACTTCCGCTGTGATTTTGTTAAGTTTTATTAAAGGGGTATTACCAATGGTTTCTAAAATATTGTTACAAATATCCACTCTGCAAATTTAATTGATATTAGTTCATTCTCAATGAACTATATGGTTTAATTTTTGAAATTATTTTTACTGGGATAATAAGAAAAACGTAACATATAAAAATTGTAATTAAATTCAATAACAATATTTGAATCAAATTAATTTCAACAGGAACATAATCTATATAATAAGTATCAGCATTTAGTTTAAAAACTTGAAAAAACTTTTGTACAAAAATTATTAGAATAGAAATTAAATTCCCCCAGATAAGTCCTTTAAATATTAGGCTTAATCCATTGTTTAAAAAAATCCTTTCAATGCTATTATTATTAGAACCTATTATTTTTAAAAAACCAATCAAACTTGTTTTTTCTAAAATTGTAACGAGTAATGCAGTAATCATATTAATTGCCCCAATGACAATCATTAATACAATAATTAAATATACATTCAAATCAAAAAGAGACACCCAATTATAAATTTCACTAAATTTCTCATTATTAAAATTTAGAGCATAATTAGGTGGTACATATTTTTCTAAATTTTCTAAATCAATTTTTTTATAATCATAAAAGTGAAGTTCATAACTTCCTATTTGATTATTATTAATATTTTTTAAAGATCTGAGCTGATTAATATTAGTTAAAACAACTTTGCTGTCAAATTCACTAATTCCTGTTTCATAGAATCCAACTACCTTAAGATTACGAATTTTAGGTAATGACTGATTTTGATAATAAAAAAACATCAAATTATCTTTTAATTGTAGTTCAAGTTTTTTGGATAGTTTTTTAGAAATAATAACTTCATTAAGTCCAATATTATTTATTTTTTTTAATAAAAGTTTAGTTTTAAAAATATAATTGTCTTCATTTATTCCTTTTAAAATTATATCATCGAATGAATTATTATTTGGAGAAATGACAGGTGAATAAATTACAGGATCAATAGACTTTAAATTTTCCATTGATTTAATACTATTTACCTTTATGGCATCACTTTCAATGTAGTTCTCTGAATTATATAAATCATTATCATATCTATCAATAGACAGATCACCAAAAACATTTGAAAATTTACTTTTAATTTCGTTTTGAATACCAAATCCTGTGGAAATTGCAATTATCATAACAATTATACTTATTGAAATTGATAATGTTGAAATTTTAATAATAGGTGAAGAAATACTTTTTTTATATCTTTTATGTGTAAAAATTTTCGATGATAAAAAACTTTCGAATTTCAAGATTTTGGATATTAGTTTTAAGCTTTAAAATTAATTTTTTTTTAATTGCTAACACCTTAAGTTACTCACAAAATATTAATATTGAAGCAATAAACAAAGTTGACTCTTATGTTGATATAATCAAAAATAAAAATATTGGAATTGTTACAAATCACAGCTCTAAATTCTATAACTCCGAGTCGGAAGTACATCTATTGGATTCATTATTAAGTCTTAATATCTCTGTAATTAAAATTTTTTCACCGGAACATGGATTCAGAGGGAATCTAGATGCTGGTGAAAAAATTGATAATTCAATTGATTCAAAAACTGGAATTCCAATCATATCCTTGTATGGTTCTAAGAAAAAACCAAATAGTGGTGATTTAAAAAATTTAGATTTAATTTTATTTGATCTTCAAGATGTGGGTGCAAGATTTTACACCTACCTATCAACACTTCATTATGTTATGGAAAGTTGTGCAGAAAATAACATAGAGATAATAGTACTTGACAGACCGAATCCAAATGCAAATTATGTAGATGGACCGGTTCTAGAAGATGATTCAAAAAGTTTTGTTGGATTGCATCCAGTTCCAATTTTATATGGNTTAACAATTGGAGAATATGCAAAAATGATTAATGGTGAAAAATGGTTGAATAATAACATACAAGNAAAACTAACTGTTATTAAAATGGATAACTANAATAGAGAATTTGAATATCAACTAAAATCAAAACCTTCACCAAATCTTCCAAACCTAAAATCAATAAATTTATATCCNTCNCTTTGNTTTTTTGAGCAAACTCCTGTAAGTGTTGGCAGAGGAACTGAAATGCAATTTCAAGTNATTGGTTCTCCCNATTGGAATAATCAACCATTTAGTTTTACNCCTAGACCAAATTTTGGAGCAAAAAATCCTAAGCATAATGGTATAAAATGTTTTGGTTTAGATTTAAGACATGAAAAAAAATTAAGTAAGATTAATCTAGGGTGGTTAATAGAAGCATATAATTATAGCCCTGAAAAAGAAAAATTTTTTAGAAGTGGTTTTTACAGACTTGCAGGTACCAAAAAACTTGAGAATCAGATNAAAGCAGGGATGAGCGCTGAAGAAATTAAGTCAACTTGGAAAAAAGACATAGAGTCTTATATGATTATTAGAAATAAATATATGCTTTACAACTAATCTATTTCCAAATACTTGTGAATTTGTAGGGAAATATTCCAATTTTTATTTTTCATTACAAACTGAGCTATTTTATCTTTCATTATATCAAATTTGCTCCACTCAGGTTGTAAAAATAATTTACATTTTGAACTTACTTTTTCTGACTCTTGAATTGCAAATTTAAAATCATCATTATTATAGATTATAACTTTAAGTTCATTAGCTTTTGAATAAATTTCTTGTTTAGGTAACATTTTCTTTTTTGGTGAAAGACAGACCCAGTCCCAATTTCCTGACATCTCATATGCCCCGGATGTTTCAAGATGTAGTTTTATATTATTTTCTTTAAATCGCTTAGTTAACTCACTTAAGTCCCACATTAAAGGTTCACCTCCAGTAATTACAACATTACTAGTATATTCTTTTACATCTTTTATTAAATCATCAACTTCAATAAATTGATGTTGATTATGATCCCAACTTTCTTTAACATCACACCAATGACAACCAACATCACAACCTCCTAATCTTATAAAGTAGAATGGTTGACCAGAATAGTATCCTTCTCCTTGAATTGTATAAAACTTCTCCATAACTGGAAGTTTTGTTAAAAAATTATCTTTTTTTATCATTGATTAAGCAAATATATCTTGATTAAATTATAATTAATAAATTCACGTAAAATTTATTTTATTATGAATAATCTATCTCCATTTCATTTAGCAATTCCAGTAAAAGAAATTACTACAACACGCAGTTTTTACAGAGATATTTTAGGGTGTAAGGAAGGTAGAAGTAGTGATCACTGGGTTGATTTTGATTTTTTTGGACATCAACTAGTAATTCATATTAAGGATGACAAAAAAAATATTGAGGTTGAAAACAAAGTTGATGGTAAAGATGTCCCTGTCCCTCATTTTGGAGTAGTACTTGAATGGAATTTATTTAGTCAGTTTGAAAAAAGAATTAGAAGTCAAGTTGAATTTATCATTGAACCATATATTAGGTTTGAAGGTCAAAAGGGTGAACAAAAAACAATGTTTTTTAAAGATCCCTCAGGAAATGCACTAGAATTTAAAACATTTAAAAATATCGATCAATTATTTGAAAAATAAATTGATTATTTTTTTCTGGCTTTAAGCGTATTCTTCAATAACATGGCTATTGTCATAGGTCCAACGCCACCAGGGACAGGTGTTATATGACTTACTTTATTTTTAACGGATTCAAAATCAACATCTCCCACAATTCTATATCCCCTAACTTTTGTTTTATCTTCAACTCTAGTAATACCAACATCAATTACAACTGAATCTTGTTTAATCATATCAGATTTAAGAAAATTTGGAATTCCAAGAGCTACAATAACAATATCAGCTTTTTTTGTAAAACTTGATATATCAGGTGTTCTACTATGAACCAAAGTAACAGTAGAATTTCCAGGTTTTGACTTATTACTCATTAATATACTCATAGGTCTACCAACAATATTACTTCTGCCAATAACAACAGTATTTTTACCTTCAGTTTCAATACTATATCTATCAATTAATTCAATAATTCCATATGGCGTGGCTGGTATAAAAGAGTCCATATTTTGTGCCATCTTACCAAAATTAAAAGGATGAAAACCATCAACATCTTTTTCAGGATTAACCATCATCAAAATTTTTTCTTCATTTATATGTTTCGGTAGTGGAAGCTGAACGATATATCCGTCTATTTTATTATTATCATTTAATTTATCTATTTCAGAAATTAATTCTTCCTCTGAGATATTTTCATCTAAATGAATTAAAGTTGATTTAAAACCAACTTTTTCACAAGATCTAACTTTACTTCCTACGTAAGTAAGAGAAGCACCATCATTACCTACTAAGACAGCCGCCAGATGAGGAGGTCTATCTCCATTTTTTACAATTTCTTGTACCTCAATTTTGATCTCTTCTTTAATTTTTTCTGAGGTTAATTTCCCATCTAATAAGATCATAATTAATTCTTTAAGTTATTCATCATTTGCATTAATTTTCCTGCTCCACCGGACTGTACCATTTTCATCATTTTTGACATTTGTTCAAATTGTTTCAATAAAGCGTTGATTTCTTGTATATCTCTTCCTGCACCTTTTGCAATTCTTTTTTTTCTACTATGATCAATAATTTTAGGTGTTGATCTCTCTTTTGGAGTCATTGAATGAATTAGTGCTTCTATATGTTTGAATGAATCATTATCAATGTCCACATCTTTCATAGCGCTTGCACCTGGAATCATACTTATTGTATCTTTCAAATTTCCCATTTTTTTGACCTGATTTATCTGATTAAGAAAATCATCAAATCCAAACTTGTTTTTTGCAATTTTTTTACTGATCTCTCTGGCTTTCTTTTCGTCATAAACTTCTTGGGCTCTTTCAACAAGCGAAACAACATCTCCCATACCTAAAATTCTATCAGCCATTCTCTCAGGATAAAAAATATCCAAAGCATCAAGTTTTTCACCAGTTCCAACAAACTTTATAGGTTTTTCAACAACAGATCTAATGGTTAAAGCAGCTCCACCTCTAGTATCACCATCTAACTTTGTAAGGATAACACCGTCAAAATTTAAAACATCATTAAAAGCTTTAGCNGTATTAACTGCATCTTGTCCAGTCATTGAATCTACAACAAACAATATTTCAGAAGGATTGGTTGCTTCTTTAATATTTCTTATTTCATTCATCAATACTTCATCAATAGCTAACCTACCAGCTGTATCAATAATAATTAAGTTGTTTTTATTTTTTTTAGCATGAGATAAGGCATTCTTTGCGATAGATACTGGGTCTTTATTATCATCTTCAGTGAAAACAGGNACATTAATTTGTTCACCTAAAAGTTTTAATTGATCAATAGCCGCAGGCCTATATACATCACAAGCAACTAAAATTGGGTTTTTTTGTTTCTTCTTTTTTAAGTAATTAGCAAGTTTACCACTAAATGTTGTTTTTCCACTACCTTGAAGTCCAGCTAGGAGAATTATAGAAGGATCAGAAGACAAATTGACTCCAGCATGTTCTCCTCCCATCAGTTCAGTTAATTCATCTTTTACAATTTTGACCATTAGCTGACCAGGATGTAAATCAGTTAGCACATTACGACCAATTGCTTTTTCTTTAATTGTATTTGTAAATTCTTTAGCAATTTTAAAACTCACATCAGCATCTAACAAAGCTCTTCTTACTTCCTTGAGAGTTTCAGCAATGTTAATTTCAGTAATTTTTCCATGACCCTTTAAAACATGAAGTGCTGAATTTAATTTTTCTGTTAGGTTACTAAACATAATTACAAATTTAAATACTAAATCTTATCATTTGTAATTTTTTTCATTTTATAAATAACAATTACATGTGGAAAAGTAATCGCAGCTAAAAATGAAAAGAAAATATCAAGAGAAAAAGTAAAATTTTTAGAGAAAATTAAATAAAATACTAGCAATCCAATTAAAGCTGTAATCCAATAAGGCATAGCTGTAATAAAATATTTTTTTATGAGTGGATAAGTTGATGAACCATACAAAAAATTAGTTTGTTCTAATATGGAAGGAATACTATGATAAATTACAAAATATAGAGCAAAAGAATTAAATAAACTAAGTTGAGAAAAAGCAATTATTAATAGAGGAAAAAGAATAATTTGATTGAGAATTTGACTTTTTACTCTTTTATAATTTATAAGTAATGAAATTAAAGTGAGTAAAATAGAAGTAATTAATAAATATTTAAAAAAATCACTAATGAGGCTAAAACTAGAAATCATATAAACAATTTCAATAACTTCTATTCTATGAAAATAAAATAAGGTCGCAAAAATTAATAAACCATTGAAAAAAAAGAGTGGACCTGAATCAATATTTTCATCTAAAATTGTCCATTGCTGTTCTCCAAAATGATAACAACTAAATAAAACAAAAAAAATCAATGATAACAGAGGAAAACTAAAAAAAATAAGTGTGATTAAAAGAACAATAAATACATATATAAATGTTGTTTTTGAAATTTTTTTATTCTTATTATTTCCCCTAATGATTAAATAAATATCATTTGCACCATGAATAATCCCAAACAATAAGACGGAAGAAAAATATATCACTAACTGGGTAAAATCAGATAAAATCCAATTAAGAATAATTAAAAAAAATGTAGAAATAATTATAAATGTGAATAACTTATTACCTGATACGTATGAATTTTTTAACATTTATGACTTTTTTTTGCGATAAAATTAATTATTAATTTAAATTTTTCTATTTTAGGAGCCATAAAAACCAATTAATTATTTATTATGGACAATTTTTTAAATTTTTTCTTACTAGGTGATGTACCTAATGATCTAGTAAGTTTTACGTTTTTCATTGGTACAATGGCCATGATGGCTGCGTCAGCATTCTTCTTTTTATCATTAGATGCTGGTGGTGCTAAATGGAGAACTTCAATCCTTGTGTCAGGGCTTATCACATTTATAGCCGCAGTACACTACTACTACATGAGAGATGCATCTGTTTCTGGTGATTCAGTTACTTTCTTCAGATATGTAGACTGGATTCTAACTGTTCCATTAATGTGTGTAGAATTTTATTTAATTCTTCAAAAAGCTGGAGCACAGAAAAGCCTTATGTGGAACCTTATATTCCTTTCAACAATTATGCTTGTTACTGGATATGTAGGTGAATCTGGAATGGGTGACGCTGTAATTTGGGGTACCATTTCTGGTATATCTTACTTTGTGATAGTTTATATCCTATGGTTTGGTAGTGCCGGACAACTTGCTCAAAAAGCAGGTGGTGCAGTTCTAGATGCTTTTAATGCACTAAAGTGGTTTGTACTTGTAGGTTGGGCGATCTATCCAATTGGATATATGATCGGTACTGACGGATGGTATGACTTCGTTGATGCATTAGGTTGGAACATGGAAGTTGTTTACAACGTAGGTGATGCGATAAACAAGATCGGTTTTGGTCTAGTTATTTACAACCTTGCTGTAACTGACAAATAATAACACATAGAACTAACCATAATAAGGAAAACCACTCCAATTGGAGTGGTTTTTTTTTACATTCTTTCAGGCAAATCTATTCCTAAAAGATTCATTGATATTTTAATTTGTTCACCAACTTTTGAAGAAAGCTGAATTCTAAAACTATTAATTGGCTTATTTCCTATAATTGTAGATGATTGATAAAATGAATTAAAAGACTTCACTAATTCATATGTATAGTTTGCAATTAAGGCTGGGTTAAGATTTTCATATGATGATTTAGCAATTGAATCAAACTCTGACAGAAGAAGTATAATTTCTCTTTCTTTATCTATTATATTAACGTTACTGAAATCCTGATTATTACTATTTTTTTTCTCTAATGACTTTATTCTTGCATAGGTATATTGAATAAATGGTCCTGTATTGCCATTGAAATCTATTGATTCGTTAGGGTCAAACAAAATTCTTTTTTTCGGGTCAACTTTTAAAATATGATACTTTAATGCTCCTAGAGCAATTGTCTTATATAAATCATTTTTTTTGGCATCTGAATAGTCATTAGTTTTACCTAATGATTCTGAAATTGATTTAGCTTTTTCAACCATTTGATCTATTAAATCATCAGCATCTACAACAGTTCCTTCTCTACTTTTCATTTTACCTGTTGGCAAATCGACCATTCCATAGCTTAAATGTTTTAATTTAGATGACCATGGATATCCAATAAGACCAATAACTTTAAATAACACATCAAAGTGATAGTCCTGCTCGTTACCAGTAGTATATATCATACCTTTCATATCTGGATGATCTTTATATCTTAAATACGCAGTGCCAATATCTTGAGTTATATAAACAGAAGTTCCATCTGATCTTAATAAAAGTTTTTCATCTAATCCTTGATTGGTCAAGTCAGCCCAAATAGATCCATCTTCTTTTTTAAAAAAAATACCTTTATTTAAACCTTCAAGAACTATATCTTTTCCTGTTAAATATGTATTACTCTCATAATACATAGAATCAAAATCAACATTTAATTTTTTATATGTTTGATCAAACCCCTCATACACCCATGAATTCATTTTTTTCCAAAGATTAATTACATCTTTGTCATTTGCTTCCCATTTTAAAAGCATTTCTTGAGCTTCAATAAAAATTTGAGCATTCTTTTTAGCTTCATCCTCAGAAAAACCTTTTAAGACTAATTGTTTTACTTGATGTTCAAACTCCTCATTATATTTAACATAGTATTTTCCAACAAAATGATCACCCTTTAACCCTTCTGATTCAGGTGTGGAATCACTACCAAATTTCATCCATGCAACCATAGATTTACATATATGTATTCCTCTATC
>NZOB01000005.1 GCA_002693085.1 Flavobacteriaceae bacterium
TGGGACAGGCTCGCCAAAAGAAACATTATTAATAGATGCAGTTACTACCACATTTTCAGAGTGCTTGATGGCAGCAATACTAGCAACTTTATCCATTCTAGCTAAAAGCTCACCTCCGAATAAATTATCTAAACTATTAGTATCTGCAGGTAAAACAACATCTGTTTGAATTGTTTTAGAATCTTCAGGAGATTTAGCTTTCATAGTTTTATTCTATCTCAAAAATCCAAGCATCCTTATTGTCAGATTTTTGAAATTTTCTTAATGCAACTACAGCATCTTTTCGGTTAGAAAAATTATCAAAAGAAACAGGTGTTAATCCTTTATCATTTAGTGGAAGTTTTGATGGATTATATCCTTTTTTAGTCAAAGTTTTAATTAGATTCTCAGCGTTAGACTCTAACCTAAATGCACCAGCAATAATATGATACTTGTTTAATGTTTTCTTAGGTAAATTAATTTCAACTGCAGGTAAAACTCCGAAATCAAAAATTGCTTTTTCCAATTTAGCTATTGATTTTTCTCTTACTTCATTTTGTAAGGCTATTTCATTATTAAAAGAAATTTCATCATACTTGTTTTCCATAAAAAACGTTCCAGCAATAATTGCAACAAATACAGCCGCTAAACGCATAAGCTGTGGTACACCACTAGTTTGTTTGTTGCTCTTAATTTCATTGTATTTTTTTAGAGTTGAACTGTTGTAAGTTTGTACCTCTTTTTCAATTCTATTGACATATATTGGAGATAACCCAAACGATTCTACAAAATGATTTGAATCTAAATCTGGTTTAAAAACTAAATTTTCATCAACATTGTAACTAATCTCTCCTATATCCTTAATAAACAAAGGCTCCTTGCTAATTGTTCTTTTCCAATTAACAACCTCGCTATGAATTTGTTTCAAAGCGTCGTCGTATGAAATATTATTTTCTGTAGAAATAAAATTTGCTAAAAGACCATCATTGTTTTTTATTTTAGAATTAAAAGAAAGTCTCCTAGATGGTGGATAAAACTTAGATTCCTCTTTATTATATATTGATGGAAATCTGTTGGCAATAAAACTNCCAAAATCAGGAATTGTTACGCAGTCATTTGAGTAAATAAGTTCTTTTATTGCTTGGCTTAATTGCATGAAATAAATTTACGTTTTTTGATTAAAATAAAATAATTAATAGCCAAGTTTTGTTTTGACTCTACNCAATACTTCATTCGCAGTCGCTTTGGCTCTTGATGCACCATCCAAAAGAACAGCATCTATTTCTTTTTTGTTAGACATCAAATGATTGTATTTATCCCTTTGGTTTTTNTACTTNCTTAAAATAATTTCAAAAAGCTCAGTCTTTGCATGTCCATAACCATAACCACCTGATTTGTATTTATTTTTTATTTCNTCNACGTGATTATTTTCTGCTATTAATTTGATGATTTTAAAAACATTACAAGACTCGTAATCTTTTGGTAATTCTAATGGAGTGCTATCTGTCTGAATAGTCATTATTTGTTTCTTTAATTCCTTTTCAGGAAGAAAAATATCAATAATATTACCTTTTGATTTGCTCATTTTTTCACCATTAGTACCAGTAACATACTTAGTAGTTTCGTTAATCATTGCTTCAGGAATAACAAANGTTTCTCCATGTTTGTTATTAAATTTTATNGCTACATCCCTTGTTATTTCAAGNTGTTGTAANTGATCTTTTCCTACAGGAACAAAATTTGAATCATAAAGCAAAATATCAGCAGCCATTAGCATTGGATAAGTAAACAGTCCTACATTAACGTCTTTAAGATTGTCTGACTTGTCCTTAAAAGAATGAGCAAGTGTCAACCTTTGATAGGGAAAATAAGTTGATANAATCCACGCAAGTTCTGTNGTTATAGCAACATCTGACTGTTTATAAAAAACTGTTTTTTCAGTATTGAGGCCGAATGCAAGCCAAGCNGCTGCTGTAGAGTATGTATTTTCTCTCAACTCATTTGAATCTTTGATTTGAGTTAGAGAATGTAAGTCTGCAATAAANAAATACGANTCATTATTTATTGATTTTTCAATAGCTGGGATTATTGCTCCCAAAATATTTCCTAAATGTGGAGTTCCTGTACTTTGTATGCCGGTTAAAATTCTTGACATTATTAACAAAAGTAATAGTTTTAAAAAGATTAATTACAAATACTTACTTTTNAAGCGTGTTTAAACCAATCAAAATTTTTTTCATAGCAATTTGGAACGTATGGTTTTATATACTTGCTTTTATTGGTATTGTTGTTAGCCTTCCTTTATTATTTATTTTTTCACTGAAAGAAAGCTACTATCCCTATTTCTATTGGGTCGCAAGAAATATATGGTCAAATATAATTATGTATGGAATGGGTTTTTATCCAGAAATTAAGTTTAAAGAACCTATTCAGAAAGGTAAAAGTTATATGTTGGTTGCCAATCATAAAAGTATGATTGATATTATGCTGATGCTTTCTGTAAGTAAAGATCCTATTGTTTTTGTTGGAAAAAAAGAACTTGAAAAGATTCCTCTTTTTGGCTATTTCTATAGACGTGTATGTATTTTAGTTGACAGGTCCAGTGCAGAAAGCCGAAAGGATGTTTATACTAAAGCAATAAAAAGATTAAACACAGGNTTATCTGTATGTATTTTCCCNGAAGGAGGTGTTCCAGACCCTACTGTNGTTTTAGATGAATTTAAAAATGGAGCTTTTAGTTTAGCAATTCAATTTCAAATTCCTATAGTTCCTATGACATTTTTAGATTGTGAAAAAAAATTTCCATACTTTTTTGCTTATAACCATTTTGTTGGTTCACCTGGAAAACTAAGAGCTAATGTTCACAATTTTATTGAGACAAAAGGACTTACTCAAGAAGATAAGCAAGTGTTAAAGAAAAAAGTATACGATATTTTATTAGAAGATTTAGAATCTAACCTTTGTCAGAATTAAGAACTTCAGAAATTTTCTTTTCCAATTCTTCGGACAATTCAGGATTGTCTTTCAATAAATTTTTAACTGAATCTCTACCTTGACCAAGTTTAGTGTCACCATAGCTAAACCATGAACCACTTTTATCTATGATTCCTGCATTAGTTCCAATATCAAGAATTTCTCCAGTTTTTGAAATTCCTTCACCATACATAATATCAAATTCACATACTCTAAATGGAGGNGCAACTTTATTTTTAACAACCTTTACTCTAGTTTTATTTCCTAATGCATTNCCAGATGAATCTTTCAACTGAGTTGATCTTCTAATATCTAGTCTGACAGATGCATAAAATTTTAAAGCATTACCACCAGTTGTAGTTTCTGGATTTCCAAACATTACACCAATCTTTTCTCTCAACTGATTTATAAAGAAAACCGTACAATTAGTTTTACTAATAGTAGAGGTTAGTTTTCTTAAAGCCTGNGACATAAGTCTNGCGTGTAATCCCATNTTNGANTCNCCCATTTCNCCNTCAATNTCACTTTTNGGNGTNANTGCNGCNACNGANTCAATTACNATGANNTCNATAGCNCCTGATCTNATCAAGATTATCNGNAATTTCNANAGCNTGTTCTCCATGNTCAGGTTGTGAAATAATTAAATCATCAATATTNACTCCNAGATTTTGAGCATAAAATCTATCAANAGCATGTTCTGCGTCAATAAATGCTGCTATTCCCCCAGCTTTTTGGCATTCAGCAATCGCATGAAGAGTAAGAGTTGTNTTTCCTGATGATTCAGGTCCATAAATTTCAATAACTCTTCCTCTAGGATAGCCTCCAATCCCTAAAGAATAATCCAATCCGATAGAACCTGTTGGAATAAATTCTACATCTTCATGAACAGAATCCCCCATCTTCATCACNGTCCCTTTACCATAGGTTTTATCAAGTCTGTCAAGGGTCAGTTGTAGTGCTTTTAATTTGGAATCTTTATCTGAGCTCATAAAAGGAATTTTTAAAAATTGATATTAATAAAAATACAATTTTATTTAGAAAAAGTCCTAATATAAATAACTTACATTTGCATTAAATTATTTGGTTAAATAGTATAGAAATGCAACTATACAATAAGCTTAGTAAAAAAGAGAGACTTGACCTNATTNATAAGGCTGGAGAAAGAAGGCTTACACTCTCTTTCTACAAATACCATNAAATCAAAAACACAACAATTTTTAGAAATTATCTTTTTATTGAATGGGANAANCTCGATGTNCTTGGAAGAATTTATATTGCTNNTGAAGGGATTAATGCTCAACTTTCAGTTCCATCAAATAAAATGATTGAGTTTAAAAATTCAATTGATAATGTTACCTTCTTAAATGGTGTTAGATTAAATATTGCAATTGAACATGACAATGAAGCTTTTTTAAAATTAAAAATTAAGGTTAGAGATAAAATTGTTGCTGACGGATTAAATTCAAATGAATACAATTTAGATAAAAACGGTGTGCATGTTAATGCTGAAAAATTTAATGAGCTTTTAGATGACAATGAGACTATTACAATTGACATGCGTAATCATTACGAAAGTGAAATTGGGCATTTTAAAGGAGCTAAATTGCCTGATGTTGATACTTTTAGGGAGTCCTTACCAATTATAAATAAAAAATACGATAAACATAAAAAGGACAAAAATATTTTAATGTATTGTACTGGTGGAATCAGATGTGAAAAAGCTAGCGCATACTTGATGAATAAAGGATATAAAAATGTTTATCAGCTAGATGGTGGAATTATTGAATATGCTAGACAAGTAAAAGAAAAAAATATTGAAAATAAGTTCATTGGTAAAAATTTTGTTTTTGATAATAGAAGAGGAGAAAGGATTTCCGGAGATATCATTTCAAATTGTCATCAATGTGGAAAAAAATGTGATGAACATGTAAACTGTAATAATGAAGCTTGTCATCTTCTTTTCATCCAATGTGATGAATGTCAAAAAAAATATAATGGTTGTTGTAGNGATGATTGTTCAAANATTTACTCTTTACCATATGAAAAACAAAAAGAGCTAAGNAAAGGGAAAAAGAATAGTAATAAAATATTTAAAAAAGGGCGATTTGATAAAAGCATCATTAACAAAATTTAATAGCTTTATTATATGAGTTGTACAACTTGTAATTCTAAATCTGGAAGNCCAAAGGGGTGTAAAAACAATGGTGTATGTGGTACTGATGGTTGTAATAAATTAAATGTTTTTAATTGGCTATCAAANCTAAATCCAATTTCNACAGACTCTCCTAATTATTATGAAGTTCGTTTTAAAAATGGAAGAAAGGANTTTTATACTAATGATTCTGATCTCGATTTAAATATTGGTGACGCCGTAGTTGTTGAATCCAAGCTAGGTTATGATTTAGGTCATATTACTTTAAAAGGAGGTTTGATTTCTGTTCAAATGAAAAAAAAGAAGGTTAATCCAAATGAAGAAGAATTCTTAAACATTTTAAGAAAAGCGACCCAAGATGATATTGACACTTGGATTGAAAATAGAAACAAGGAAGAAGAGGTTAAAATTAAATCTAGAGTTATTGCTTTGAAATTAGGTCTTTCTATGAAAATATCGGATGTTGAATTTCAAGCTGATGGAAAAAAAGCAATTTTTTACTACACAGCAATGGATCGAGTAGATTTCAGAAAACTTATTGTTGATTTAGCTCGTGAATTCAGTATTAAAATTGAAATGAAACAGATTGGTCTAAGAGAAGAGGCTGGAAGGCTTGGCGGAATTGGTTCATGTGGAAGAGAGCTTTGTTGTTCAACATGGTTAACTGACTTTAGAGTTGTAACAACATCTGCTGCTAGATACCAACAACTCTCACTCAATCCTCAAAAAATTGCCGGTCAGTGCGGAAAACTAAAATGTTGTCTTAACTATGAATTAGACCAGTATCAAGAGGCTCTGGCAGATTTTCCAAAACCAAAAACAAAATTGAAAACAGACAAAGGCTTAGCAGTTTGTCAAAAGCTAGATATATTTAAAAAGTCAATGTGGTTTTCATATAAAAACGAAAGTATTGATTGGTTTGAAATAAAAGTTGAAGATGTAAATAAAATAATTGAGATTAATAATTCAGGAAAAAATATTTCCAACTTAGAAGAATACTCAATAATAAGAGAGAATAAAGATGAAAAAGCTTTTGTATAAATTTTTAATTTTTACTTTACTTATAAGTTGTGGGAGTGATGATAGTATTTTTCTTGATTACAAAAACATGACTAATGGTTGGGAATATGATAATCCTGTTGAATTTAGTTTTGATTCACCAGCCGAAGCTGTAAATATTTCCATAATGTTGAGAACTGATAAATCATATCCATTTTCAAATATTTTCATTAAATCACAAATTGTAAGTGAGGATAATCAAATAGTGGATACAATTGAATTGGATTTAAAGCAAGAAAAAAGAACTTTATTTAGTGGCAATAGTTTATCGCTAAATAATCATAGTTTCATAATTGCAAAAAATATAAGTTTTAAAAAAAGTAAAGTAACTGTAAAATTTAACCATGCTAATAGATTCTTAGATAGTATTAATGCTGTAAAGAATTTAGATGGAATATTAAGTGTAGGTTTGTTAGTAGATAATTACCAAAATGAAGAATTATAAATTTCAAATATTTATTTTCTGGTTCATTTTTTCTTTGGGTATAGTAACCATGTATGGTGTATTTTACCTTGCTTCAATAGGTAAATTTGGAGAAATGCCTGATTTTAGGCAATTAGAAAACCCCAAAACAAATTTTGCTTCTGAAATAATATCTTCCGACAATCAGATTTTAGGAAAATATTATTTTAATGACAACAGGACACCTGTTGATTATGATGAAATTAATGTTGAAACTGTAAACGCTTTAATTGCAACAGAGGATGAAAGGTTTTACAGCCATCCTGGAATTGATTTAAAAGCAACTGTTAGAGCAATTGTTTTTTTAAATACAAGAGGAGGGGCAAGTACTATTTCTCAGCAGCTTGCTCGACANCTTTTTGTTGGTGTTAGGTCAAGAAATATTCTTCAAGCAATTGGACAAAAAATCAAAGAATGGGTTATAGCAGTTGAATTNGAAAAACAGTACACCAAAGAAGAAATCATTACAATGTATTTAAATATATATGATTTTGGATATTATGGAGATGGAATTAAATCAGCATCAAATATTTATTTTTCAAAAGAACCTATTGATCTTAANATCGAAGAGTCTGCAATGTTGGTTGGAATGTTACAAAACTCATCATTATACGATCCGATTAGAAGACCTGAGATAACAAAAAAAAGACGAGATCTTGTTCTTATGCAAATGGCAAAAAACAATTACATAAGTGAAAAAGACAAAGACTCTCTTCAAAATATTCCTCTGGAGTTAAATTACACTCCACAATCACATAGACAAGGTTTAGCNACATACTTNAGATCATATTTAAGNGGATTTATGAAAGATTGGACTGAAAATAATCTTAAAAAAGATGGATCAAAATATAATCTATATGTTGATGGTTTAAAAATATATACGACTATTAACTCTAAAATGCAACGCTANGCCGAGGAGTCTGTTAAAGAGCACATGATAAATTTACAGAAGGAGTTTTTTATTCAAAATGATACTGTTTCTTCCGCCCCGTTCACTGACCTTGAAGAAGATCAAGAAGAAGCTATAATGAAAAGAGCTATGAGAAGATCTGAAAGATGGAGAAAATCGAAACTAGCAGGAAAAACTAATGATGAAATTGAAGAGTCNTTTAATGTTCCAACCAATATGANTGTATTCACATGGGATGGTGATGTTGACACTTTAATGTCTCCAATAGATTCCATCCGTTATTACAAACATTTTTTAAGNGCTGGTATGATGTCTATGAATCCTAAAAATGGACATGTAATGGCTTGGGTNGGTGGTATTGATTACAGAAACTTTCAATATGATCACGTNATGTTAAGTAAAAGACAAATTGGNTCAACCTTTAAGCCTTTTCTTTATGCAACTGCCATAGATCAACTTAAGCTTTCTCCATGNGATATGCTTCCTGATTTAATTCATTGTATTGAACCCTACAAATACGGAAATCCAGAACCATGGTGTCCAACTAATTCNAGTGATAAATATGGTGGAATGAGAACTTTAAGCAATGCTTTAGCAAATTCAAAAAATACAATTAGTGCTCAACTAATTGATAAAGTAGGNCCTAGACCTGTAGCTAATTTAGCTCGAAATTTAGGTGTCAGCTCTAACATTCCTAATGTGCCTGCTATTGCGTTAGGAACACCTGATTTAAGCGTTTATGAAATGGTTGGAGCATACGGTGCTTTTGCCAACAAGGGTATTTATGTTAAGCCTATAATGGTAACAAAAATTGAAGATAAAAATGGTACAATTGTATATCAATCAAAACCTGAAACTAGAGACGTTCTAAGCGAAGAATCCTCATATGTTACTCTCAAACTATTGGAAGGAGTAACAAAATTTGGATCTGGTGCTAGACTTCGACATGATATTCCTGAAGATGAAAGAAACTATGTATATAAGAATGTAGTAACTGGCTACCCNTATAAATTTGATAATGCAATTGCAGGAAAGACAGGAACTACTCAAAACCAGAGTGACGGATGGTTTATTGGTATGGTTCCAAATTTAGTGACAGGTGTTTGGGTTGGCGGAGAAGACAGGTCTGTTCACTTTAAAGAAATTGCATATGGACAAGGAGCTACTATGTCTTTACCAATTTGGGGTTTATTTATGAAAAAATGTTATGAGGATGAAGAACTTCAAGTTTCAAAGGAAGATTTTGAAGAACCAGAAGTTCTTTCTATTGANCTTGACTGTTCAAAAGTTCTTCCAGCTGAATCTGAGAGTGATGAAAGCGANATCAACGATCTTTTAGGAATTGGAAAATGAAAAGATTATTATCATTAGATTTTTTTAGAGGATTAACAATTGCTGGAATGATTATAGTTAATGATCCAGGCAGTTGGTCTCATGTTTANGCACCTCTAAGACACGCCGAATGGCATGGTGCGACACCCACAGATTTAGTTTTTCCATTCTTTTTATTTATTGTTGGAGTATCCATTTCTCTTTCACTTTCAAAAAGAAAGGGCTCCTCTAATTTATATGTTAAAATTTTCAAGAGGTCTGCTATTATATTCTTATTGGGAATTTTTTTAGCTCTCTTTCCAAAGTTTGACTTTGAAAATCTGAGAATTGTTGGCGTGCTTCAAAGAATAGCTCTAGTATATCTAGTTTGTGCAATATTATATTTAAATACCTCGCATTCAACACAGCTTAAAACTGGTATCGGTCTTTTAGTTATTTATTGGATTACCATGGCATTTATTCCTTTTAATGGAAATTTAGCTGGAACGTTAGATCCTGGAAATAATTTTGCTGCTTGGATTGATAGCTTTATCCTGCCTGGCAGATTATATCAAGAAACTTGGGACCCTGAAGGGTTTTATAGTACATTACCAGCAATAGCGACAGGCATCAGTGGAATGTTATCTGGTAAAATAATTTTAGATAATTCTAATTCCTTGAAAGACAAAATAATTAAGCTCTTCTATTGGGGAGCAATTGTTTTAATCATTGGGTCTTTTTGGGATTATATATTCCCTATCAACAAACATATTTGGACTAGTTCTTATGTATTATACAGCTCAGGGCTTGCAATGATTNTTTTAGCAATGTCNATGTGGATTATAGATGAAAAAAAATATACTAATAATATNAAATTTGGATTGGTTTTCGGATCAAATGCCATAACTGCATATGTTCTTCACGGTATTGTTTGGAGGCTATTTCAATTTCCTGTTATTAATGNTGTTGGATTTCAAAAATTCTGGATGGATACTGGAACAAGCATTGGATTACCTGCAAAGTTTGTNTCATTTGACTGGGCAATCTTNTANACTCTAGTGATATACTTTATAGTTTATCAACTCTACAAGAGAAAAATTTTCATTAAAGTTTAAAGTTCTATAACTTTAGAAAAAAAAATTATGAAAAACTTAGTATATACAATCGCAGGTTTATTTCTTTTGTCTGCTTGTCAAACTGCTCCTTGTGAGTGTGAAAAAGAAACTAATGGCTTTGGTCCATTTGAAGGTCAGTCAGTTTATCTTGGTTCTCAGGAAACCGTTGATGTATTTAATGCTATTGATGCAGCTTGGGCNGCAAGAGATTATGAAACTCTAAAATCTTATATTGTTGATGGAGGAAATTTCTCTTTTGCTGACGGTACTGTAGTTACAAATGGTGATGATTTTGTTTCATATATTGATGCTGAATATCAGCAGGCTATTGAAAGNGGTTCTGAATGGGGNTGGAATACAGATTACGCCTTTGCNGCATACCCAGCAGGATCTGATGATCCAGAAGCATGGAATCAAGATGGTCAATGGGTAAATGCTCAATTTACTTCCGCTGATGGAAGATATGTTGAGTGGTACCACATAGTTGATGGTAAACTTAATGCTTGGAATCAAGCCAAAGCAACTATACCTGCAGAATAAAATTAAAATCTTTGATTAATTAAAAGCTCATAGAAATATGGGCTTTTTTTATTTTAAGTACGGAAGAGAAGAGTGATGTAATATAATTTTAAGTTCTCCTACATCATTTTTTTTATAGACAAAAGAATATTCTACTTTGGTTCTATCACCATTTAGATCAGTAAAAAAATAATTCCCCATGGCAATAGCTATATCATCATAAATATTAATTGAATTATTTTGAAATTCAACTTTAGTCCACGGATTTATAGCAAAACCTCCATCTTCGTTAAAGTCTGAATCATCTG
>NZOB01000006.1 GCA_002693085.1 Flavobacteriaceae bacterium
TATTCAAGAGGTAATCCTTTTCTTCTGCGGTGTACCCATGCTACAAGAATAGGAATTTTAGCGAGTAACTTAACAATAGAGTTGTACATTAAGTCATGATCACCATTATCACTATTCTTTAAACTAATTTTTTTTTCAGGATTAAAAGCAATCAAAGCNCTTGTTAGTGAAGANAAAATCCCCATAGGATGAGCAGATTTAGGAAAACTTTCAAGTATCTTTTTTAAATCTTCATCAACTATGGAATTTTCATTNATATCANTCAANAATTTATTAAGTTCAGATTCATTAGGNAGCTGACCATAAATCAAAAGAAANGCAACNTCTAAAAAACTTGCATTTTCGGCTAAATCTTCAATTGANTANCCTCTATATCTTAANANACCTTTCTCACCATCNAGAAAAGTTATTGAACTTCGACATGACCCAGTATTCTTAAACCCTGGGTCAATAGTTATTAAATTTGCTTCAGATCTTAGAGAAGATACATCAATAGCTTTTTCTTTTTCAGATCCAGTAACTACCTGAAATTCATACTCATTATTATCAAAATTTAATTTTGCTTTATCACTCATCACTCTAATTTAATAAATAAGCTAAAAACTAAAGGCTTTTCTTTTAAGATAAATTGCTTTTTCCTTAAGTTCTTCCTCAATTCTAAGTAACTGATTATATTTTGAAATTCTATCAGATCTTGACATTGAGCCAGTTTTAATTTGACCTGTTCCAAGAGCAACTGANAGGTCNGATATAGTATAATCTTCTGTTTCTCCAGATCTATGAGACATAACTGTTGTATATCCATTTTTTTGAGCCAGCCTTACAGCATTTATAGTTTCGGTTAATGTACCTATTTGGTTAACTTTTATTAATATTGAATTTCCAGCATTTTCAGAAATACCTTTTTGCAATATTTTTTCGTTAGTTACGAAAAGATCATCACCAACAAGCTGAACTTTATCTCCAGAAATTTTTGTTAAGTATTTCCAGCCATTCCAATCATTTTCATCCATTCCATCTTCAATTGAAATAATANGATATTTATCAACCAATTCAGAAAGATAATTAGCTTGNTCCTCAGAATTNAAAACCTTTGCATCTTCTCCTTCAAAAATTCTGTAATCATACTTTCCATTTTCATAAAATTCAGACGATGCACAATCTAAGGCAATCATAACATCANCACCTGNTNTATAGCCNGCACTTGTAATAGATTTTATNATAGTTTCTAAAGCATCTTCTGTNCCATCTAATTTAGGTGCAAAACCACCTTCATCACCAACTGCAGTNCTTAATTTTCTTTCTGAAAGTATTTTCTTTAAGTGATGAAATATTTCTGAACCCATTTTAACAGCATGACTAAAGCTTTTAGCTTCAACAGGCATGATCATAAACTCTTGAAAAGCAATGGGAGCGTCAGAATGAGAACCACCGTTTATAATATTCATCATAGGGACAGGTAGTATNGANGCATCATTACCTCCTAAATATTTATATAAAGGGATTCTATTGAAAGAAGCTGCTGCCTTTGAGACAGCTAATGAAACTCCAAGTATAGCATTTGCACCAAGAATTGATTTATTTTCAGTTCCATCTAAATCTAACATGATATTATCAATTTCTTCTTGATTTAAAACTGATTTTCCAATTAAGGCTTGNGAAATAACAGAATTAACATTTTCAACTGCAATTGAAACACCCTTGCCCATATAATCACTTCCTCCATCTCTCAATTCTACAGCTTCATGTTCACCAGTTGAAGCTCCAGACGGAACAGCAGCTCTACCAAATGAACCATTTTCTGTATGAACATCAACTTCTACTGTAGGATTTCCTCTAGAATCAAAAATTTGTCTAGCAGTTATTGTTTTTATTTTACTCATTATTATTTTTTAATCATTTGCACAAATTCATCAAAGAGATATGATGAATCATGAGGACCAGCACTAGCTTCNGGATGAAACTGGACTGAAAAACAATCTTTATTTTTATGTCGAATTCCAGCAATAGTATCATCATTTAAATGTAAGTGTGTTATCTCAATATTTTTATTTTCTTCTGTATCTTNTCTATTTATAGCAAAACCNTGGTTTTGTGATGTAATTTCTCCTTTACCTGTTTTCAAATTAATGACNGGATGATTAATCCCTCGGTGACCATTATGCATTTTATAAGTTTTTATACCATTAGCTAAAGCAATTACTTGATGACCTAAACATATTCCAAAAAGTGGTTTATTTGAATCAATTATCTGTTTTGCAACTTTAATTGCATTTTCAAGGGGTTCNGGATCACCTGGTCCATTTGAGATAAAAAAAGCGTCAGGAGACCATTTAGACATTTCATCATAAGAGGCGCTGTGAGGAAAAACTTTCATGTAGCAATCTCTTGATGAAAGATTTCTAAGTATATTATTTTTTATTCCTAAGTCTAAAACTGCAACCTTATATGTGGAATTTTCATCTCCAAAAAAATATNGTTCTTTAGTTGAAACTTTTGAAGCTAACTCTAAACCACTCATGTTTGGCACGTTTTCAAGACTCTTTTTTAATTCATTAAGCTTATTAATACTTTCAGTAGTTATTAATGCATTCATTGCACCATTATCTCTAATATAGCTAACTAGAGCTCGAGTATCTACATCTGAAATAGTAACAATTTTATTTTTATTTAAAAAATCAAATAAAGATGTATTGGAGCCATACCTAGAATGAGTAAAACTAAAGTTTTTACAAATTAAACCAGCGATTTTGACAGAATCAGATTCAACTTCGTCTAAGTTAGTACCATAGTTACCAATATGAACGTTAGCCATTACCATTAACTGCCCGTTATATGAAGGGTCAGTAAATATTTCTTGATAACCAGTCATTCCTGTATTAAAACACAATTCACCATATGCAGTTCCATCAACACCTATGGACTTACCATGAAAAATAGTTCCATCACTTAGAAGAATNAAAGCTTTTTTGCGAAAGTTGTACTGATTCAATTTTAAAAATTAAAGGCAAAATTAAAACAAAAAAAAAGATAAACATATAGTTTATCTTTAAAGTTATTAAGAATGGTTAAAATCTATTCTTTTTTTTCTGAATCCTCTTTTTCAACACCATCATTTTGGGCAGGAGCCTCTTCAGCAGCAGCTTCTTCAGCAGCATGAGCAGGAGCTTCTTCAGCAGCAGGAGCTTCTTCCACAGCAGGAGCTTCTTCCACAGCAGGAGCTTCTTCAGAAACTAATTTTTCATCAGTTGTCAAATCTTNTATATTATCATTAGATGATTTTTTCTTTCTCCTTCTTCTTTTTCTTGAATCAGGTTTAGTTGTTGAATATGTNTCATTATAATCAACGAGTTCAATCATAGCCATATTGGCATTATCACCCAATCTATTTCCTAACTTAATTATTCTAGTATAACCACCTGGCCTATCNCCCACTTTTACAGAAATTTCTCTAAAAAGCTCGGTAACAGCANACTTATTTCTTAAGTATCTGAANGCTATCCTTCTATTGTGAGTAGAGTCATTCTTAGATTTTGTTATTATTGGTTCAATAAAAAGCTTNAGAGCCTTGGCTTTAGTAAGTGTTGTATTAATTGATTTATGTTCAATTAATGAACATGCCATGTTAGCCAACATATATTTACGATGACCTCTTTTTCTTCCAAGATGCGGGAATTTTTTACCGTGTCTCATTATAATTTATAATTAATCTTTATCTAGTTTATATTTTGATAAATCCATTCCGAAACTTAAACCTTTAATAAGAACTAATTCTTCTAATTCAGTTAATGACTTTTTTCCGAAGTTTCTAAATTTCATAAGNTCTGCTTTGTTGAAAGAAACTAAATCTCCNAGAGTATCTACTTCGGCAGCTTTTAAACAATTTAAAGCTCTTACAGATAAATCCATATCTATAAGTCTAGTCTTTAACAATTGTCTCATATGTAAAGATTCTTCATCATAAGTTTCTGTTTGAGCAATTTCATCAGCTTCAAGAGTAATTCTTTCATCAGAAAATAACATGAAGTGATGAATTAAAACTTTGGCTCCTTCAGTTAGAGCATCCTTAGGTTCAATTGAACCGTCTGTAACGATTTCAAATACAAGTTTCTCATAATCAGTTTTTTGCTCAACTCTAAAATCTTCTATTGAATATTTAACNTTTTTAATTGGAGTAAAAACTGAATCCATAAAAATAGTTCCGACAGGAGCTCCTAGTTTTTTATTTTCCTCGGCAGATACGTAACCTCTACCTTTTTCAATATTTAATTCAAAGTTTAAACTAACACTTTTTTCCATGTTACAAATAACCTGTTCTGGNTTTAGGATTTGAAATCCTGAAATAAACTTTTGAAGATCACCAGCTTTCAATTGATCTTGGGTATTAACAGAAACAGTCACTGTTTCATTGTCAACTGAATCAATTTGTCTTTTTAATCTTACTTGTTTTAAATTCAAAATAATTTCAGTAACATCTTCAACAATCCCTGGAAGAGATGTGAATTCATGATCAACATTATCAATTTTAACTGATGTAAATGCAAATCCTTCTAAAGAAGCTAAAAGAACTCTTCTTAATGCATTTCCGACAGTTAAGCCATATCCCGGCTCTAAGGGTCTAAACTCAAACTTTCCTTCGAAGTCTGTTGAGTCAATCATTATTACTTTGTCTGGTTTTTGAAATGTAAATGTTGCCATATTTTTATTTTATTATTTCGAATATAATTCGACTATTAATTGTTCTTTAATATTTTCAGGTATTTGATCTCTGGTTGGAATNGTGTTATATACACCCTCCATTTTACTATTATCCCATGTAATCCATTCATATACAGATTCGTTATTTGAAAGAGATTCTTCAATGACTGCTAATGATTTTGATTTTTCTCTTACACCAATAACATCACCTGTTTTAATAATTCTAGAAGATATATTACAAACTTTACCATTAACAACAATGTGTTGGTGAGATACTAGCTGTCTAGCTCCATTTCTTGATTTTGCTAAACCCATACGATAAACTAAATTATCTAATCTTGATTCACACAGTTGTAATAAAACTTCACCTGTAATACCTTTACTTCTACTTGCTTTATCAAAAAGATTTCTGAATTGCTTTTCTAAAATNCCATANAGAAATTTAGCTTTTTGTTTTTCCATCAACTGAATAGCATATTCTGATTTTTTTTGTCTTCTTTTATTTAAACNATGTTGACCTGGTGGATAATTCTTTTTTTCAAAAGATTTATCAGCTCCAAAAATTNGCTCACCAAATTTTCTTGATATTTTTGTTTTAGGACCTATATATCTTGCCATAATATCTTATTTATANTCTTCTTCTTTTAGGGGGTCTACAACCATTGTGAGGCATAGGAGTAACATCAAAAATTTCGGTTACTTCCACACCAGCATTATGAATACTCCTAATAGCTGATTCTCTACCATTTCCTGGACCTTTTACATAAACCTTTACTTTTCTTAGACCTGCCTCATGAGCAACTTTTACAGCATCTTCTGCTGCAAGTTGAGCAGCATAGGGAGTGTTTTTCTTAGATCCTCTAAAACCCATTTTACCGGCAGATGACCAGGAAATTACTTCACCTTTATTATTTGTAAAAGAAATTATTATGTTATTGAANGTTGCATTGATATGAACTTCGCCAAATGACTCAACAACTACTTTTCTTTTTTTACTTGCTACTTTAGCCATAATTAGAATTATTTAGTTACTTTCTTTTTATTTGCTACTGTTTTCCTTTTACCTTTTCTAGTTCTAGAATTATTTTTAGTTTTTTGACCTCTAAGAGGCAACCCTAATCTGTGTCTAATTCCTCTGTATGAACCAATATCCATTAATCTTTTAATATTAATTTGATTNTCAGCTCTTAATTCACCTTCAATAGTAAATTCTGAAACTGCAGATCTTATTTTTGCAGTATCATCATCAGACCACTCATGAACTTTTTTATCCTCGCTAACATCAGCTTTTTTCAATATTTTTTGGGCTCTGCTTTTACCTATGCCGTAAATATAGGTAAGAGCAATAACTCCTCTTTTTTCTTTTGGTATGTCTATTCCTGAAATTCTTGCCATAATATTAACCTTGTCTTTGTTTGAATCTAGGATTCTTTTTATTAATCACATATAATCTTCCTTTTCTTCGTACAATTTTGCACTCAGGACTTCTTTTCTTTAATGACGCTCTTACTTTCATAATTTACTGTCTAAATGTTATTCTTGCTTTTGTTAAATCATAAGGACTCATTTCAAGTTTAACCTTATCACCAGGAAGCAATTTAATATAATGCATTCTCATCTTACCAGAAATATGAGCAGTCACAACATGACCGTTTTCTAACTCTACTCTAAACATAGCATTTGATAATGCTTCNATAATTACTCCATCTTGTTCTATTGCAGACTGTTTTGCCATATTTATGCTACTCTTCTGGTTTTTCCAGATTTCATTAAACCATCATAATGTCTATTCAATAAATANGCATTTATTTGTTGAATAGTATCAATTGCAACTCCAACCATGATTAATAGTGAAGTTCCACCATAAAANAATGCCCANCCTTGNTGAATCTGCATTAATGCTACAATAATAGCAGGTAAAACCGAAAGTAATGCAAGAAATATAGATNCAGGGAATGTAATCAAGGACATAATTTTATCTAAAAAATCAGCAGTTTCGGTTCCAGGCTTAATCCCAGGAACAAAACCACCACTTCGTTTTAAATCATCAGCCATTTTGTTTGTTGGAACTGTAATGGCTGTATAGAAAAAGGTAAATAATATTATAAGTAAACCAAATAAAATATTATAAGCTAAGCCAAACATGTCAGAAAACGAGGCTTGCATCCATTGACCAAAAGTTCCACCAATAACTTGACCAACATAAGCTGGTGCAAACATTATGGCTTGAGCAAATATAATAGGCATTACACCTGCAGCGTATGGTCTAAGTGGTATATATTGACGCTTTGAAAACATATTACTCTGACCAATACCAACAGATCTTCTTGCATATTGAACAGGGATTTGTCTCACAGCTAAAACCAACAGAATACATAATGCTATAACAATAACCCAAATCACAAACTCAATTGCAATCATTAATAAACCTCCGCTACCAGATAATTGGGAAATAAATTCTTGAGCAAATGAAAGAGGGAGTGATGCAATAATACCTACAGTAATTAATAAAGAAATTCCGTTACCAATTCCTCTATCAGTAATTTTTTCACCCAACCACATTGCAAAAACACAACCAGTTACTAATATTATAACAGCAGGAATCATAAATGAAACACCTTTTCCTAAAACAAATGCTGCATCAGGAACACCAAGNGCACCTAAACCATATAAATATGCTGGTGCTTGAACAACACAAATTGCAATTGTTAACCAACGAGTTATTTGAGTAATTTTTTTTCTTCCGCTTTCCCCTTCTTTTTGTAATTTTTGAAGATATGGAACAGCAACACCCATTAATTGAACAACAATAGATGCTGATATGTAAGGCATAATTCCAAGTGCAAAAACTGAGGCATTTGCAAAAGCACCACCAGTAAATGCATTTAATAACCCAAGAAGACCTCCACTTCCAGCAATNTTTGCATCAGCAATGATATTATAATCAACGCCAGGAAGAACAACTTGTGCTCCTAACCTATAAATAGCTAGAAAGAATAGAGTTATTAGAATTCTATTCTTTAGCTCATCTATAGCCCAAATATTTTTTAATGTTTCAACTAATTTTAACATCTATAATACTTTTACTTCACCACCAGATTTTTCTATCTGTGCTTGAGCTGATTTGGAGAACTTGTGTGCCTCAACTTTAAGAGCAGTCTTTAATTCACCTGATCCTAAAATTTTAACAAGGTCATTTTTACCAACCAAACCATTTTCAATTAGAACATTAATATTTACAGTTCCTTTTTTTATTTTTTTATTGTCAACTAACAACTGTAAGGCATTCAAATTTACAGGTTGATATTCAACTCTATTAATATTTTTGAAACCAAATTTTGGAATTCTTCTTTGAAGAGGCATTTGTCCACCTTCAAACCCAAGTTTTTTGGAATAACCAGATCTTGATTTAGCACCTTTATGTCCTCTAGTTGCTGTGCCACCTTTTCCGGAGCCCTGTCCTCTACCAAGTCTTTTTTTCTTGGTAGTAACTGAACCTTTGGATGGTGATAAATTAGATAATTCCATATTACTTAATTACAGTTATTAAATGTTCAACTTTTTTNATCATTCCTTCAATAGAAGGAGTTAATTTATGTTCAACAGTATGACCAATTTTTCTTAATCCAAGAGCTTCAAGGGTTCTTTTCTGATCAATCGGCCTGTTAATCTTGCTTCTAACTTGTTTAATCTTTATAGTACTCATAATTATCCGTTAAAAACTTTTTCTAAACTTATNCCTCTTTCCTGAGCAACCTTATTAGCATCTCTTAACTGAAAAAGAGCATTGAATGTAGCCTTAACCACATTATGNGGATTAGATGATCCTTGTGATTTTGATAAAACATCTTGAATTCCTACTGATTCTAAAACTGCTCTTACTGCACCCCCAGCAATAACTCCAGTACCCTCAGATGCAGGTTGAATATAAACTCTTGCTCCACCATGTTTTCCTTTTTGCTGGTGTGGAATAGTAGAATTATATAAAGGAATTCTAACTAAATTCTTTTTTGCATCTTCAACAGCTTTCGAGATTGCAATAGAAACTTCCTTAGCCTTACCTAATCCATGACCTACAACNCCATTTTCATCACCAACAACTACAATAGCTGAAAAACCAAAAGCTCTACCACCTTTAGTAACTTTAGTAACTCTTTGAATACTAACTAATCTGTCTTTAAGATCAAGACCACCTGGTTTAACAAATTCAGTATTTTTTTTATTCATAAACTTTAAAATTTAAGTCCTGCTTCACGAGCANCTTCAGCTAATGATTTAACTCTACCATGNTATAAATANCCNTTTCTATCAAAAGAAACTGATTTTATACCAGCCTTAATTGCTTTTTGTCCAATTGAATTACCTACAATTTTAGATATTTCAATCTTGTTAGTNGTTTCAATTTTTAATTCTTTGTCTTTTGATGATGCAGCAACGAGTGTTTTTTTATCAACATCATTTATAATTTNAGCATAAATTTCCTTATTACTTCTATAAACAGATAGTCTAGGTCTTTCATTAGAACCAAAAACAACTTTTCTAATTCTTTTCTTAATCTTATTTCTCTTAAGTGCAATTTTATTACTCATCTTTATTTTTTTAAGCAGATTTACCAGCCTTTCTTCTTATTTGCTCACCAACAAATTTTACTCCTTTTCCTTTATATGGTTCTGGCTTTCTAAATGATCTAATTTTGGCAGCTACCATTCCTACTAATTGTTTGTCGTGAGACGTCAATTTAATTATAGGGTTTTTACCCTTTTCGTTAATAGTTTCAACTTTTACTTCAGANGGTAACTCAAGAACTATATTATGAGAAAAACCTAATGCAATATCTAATTTTTGTCCACTGTTTGATGCTCTGTAACCAACCCCAACTAATTCAAGCTCTTTTGTAAATCCTTCATTAACACCAATAACCATATTTGCGAATAAAGATCTGTANAAACCATGTTTAGATTTATGATCCTTTGATTCTGAGTTTCTTGAAACNGTTATTNTATTNTCNTNTTTTGAAACAGNAACTCCATCAAANANCTGAGATAAAGAACCTAGCTTNCCTGANACAANTAACTCATTNNNGTTAATTTCAANNTTAACNCCTTCTGGAACTACAATTGGACTGTTACCTATTCTTGACATAATTAATAAACNTTACAAATTATTTCACCACCTAAATTTTCTCTAGATGCTTTTTTACCAGTCATTAAGCCTTTAGAAGTTGAAATAATATTAATTCCAAGACCATTCAAAACTCTAGGAATGGAGGAACTATTTGTATATTTTCTAAGTCCTGGCTTACTTACTCTTTCTAATTTTTTNATAACTGGCTCTTTACTTAATTTATCATACTTTAAAGCAATTTTAATTGAGCCTTGAACTCCCNCATCATCAAACTTATAATTAAGAATAAATCCTTGATCAAAAAGAATCTGAGTAATTTCTTTTTTCATTTTTGACATAGGAATTATAACAGTCTTNTGACCTGCACGATTGGCATTTCTTAGTCTTGTTAAAAAATCTGCGATTGGATCTGTATTCATAATTTTATTTTATTTACCAACTTGCTTTTCTTACACCAGGAATTAAACCTTTGTTAGCCATTTCTCTNAACATAACTCTTGANAACCCAAACTGTCTCATATAACCCTTTGGNCGACCAGTAATTTTACATCTGTTGTGAGATCTAACAGGAGATGAATTCTTGGGAAGTTTTTGTAACCCTAAATAATCACCTGCTTCTTTTAAAGCCTTTCTTTTTGCCGCATAACGGGCACACATTTTAGCTCTTTTCACCTCACGGGCTTTCATTGATTCTTTTGCCATAGTTTAATTTTTTTTAAATGGAAGTCCTAATTCCTTTAATAAGCTTTGTGCTAATTTATCGTCATCAGTGGATGTAACAAAAGTTATATCCATACCTGAAATCTTATTAACTTTATCAATGTTAATCTCAGGAAAAATTATTTGCTCAGTTACCCCAAGGTTATAATTTCCTCTTCCATCAAATCCAGAAACTTTTATTCCTTGAAAATCTCTTACCCTAGGAAGAGCAGCGGTTATGAGTCTATCTAAGAACTCATACATTCTATCACCTCTCAAAGTAACTTTTACTCCAACAGGCATACCTTTTCTAAGTTTGAAGTTAGAAATATCTTTTTTTGACATTGTTGCAATTGCTTTCTGCCCAGAAATAAGTGAAATTTCATCTAAAGCATGATCAATTAATTTTTTGTCTGCAACTGCTGCACCAACTCCTTTACTTATAACAATTTTTTTAAGTTTTGGAACTTGCATGATATTACCTAAACTATGATTATCCATCAAATTTTTAGTAATTACATCATTATACTCTTTTTTTAATCTAGGTACGTAACTCATAACTTAAATAATTTCATTTGATTTTCTAGAGAATCTCACCTTTTTACCGTCTTTCTCTGTTCTGTAACCTACTCTGGTAATCTCACCATCTTTAGTAACAAGAGAAATATTAGATAAATTTATTGGAGCCTCCTTTTCAGTTATACCACCCTTAGGATTATTAGCATTTGGTTTATTATGTTTTTTCACAAGATTAACACCTTCAACTAAAGCTGTATTTTTAGCTCTAAATACTTTAACAACTTTTCCTGTAGAACCTTTATGATCCCCAGCTAATACTTTTACACTATCTCCTACTTTAATTCTCATATTATAATACTTCTGGTGCTAATGAAACAATTTTCATAAAATTTTTATCTCTCAATTCTCGTGCTACAGGGCCAAATACTCTGGTTCCTCTCATTTCACCAGCAGCATCAAGTAAAACACATGCATTATCATCAAATCTTATATATGAACCATCTTTTCTTCTTACCTCTTTTTGAGTTCTTACAACAACTGCAGTAGAAACTTGACCTTTTTTAACAGTACCATTGGGTGTAGCATTTTTAACACTTACTACAATTTTATCACCAAGAGAAGCATATCTTCTTTTGGTACCCCCTAAAACACGAATAGTTAGAACTTCTTTTGCTCCCGTGTTATCTGCAACTAATAATCTACTTTCTTGTTGTACCATTTATTTTGCTTTTTCAATAATTTGAACCAATCTCCAACATTTATTCTTGCTGATAGGTTTGGTTTCCATAATTTTAACTACATCACCTTCTCCACATTCATTTTTTTCATCGTGAACATGATATTTCTTTGTTTTCAGTACAAACTTCCCATATTTTGGGTGTTTAACTTTGCCTACTTCAGAAACAACTATAGACTTTTCCATTTTGTTACTTGTAACAACTCCAATCCTTTCTTTTCTTAAATTTCTTTTTTCCATAATTATTTTTGAGATCTTTTTGAAATTTCAGTCTTTAATCTAGCTATCGTTCTTCTCAAGTTTCTAACCTGTAGAGGGTTTTCAAGAGGAGAAACAGCATGAGTCACCTTTGTTTCATATAAACTACCAGTCAATGAATCTAATTTGTCTTTAAGTTAATCATCAGTTAATATTTTAATTTCTTTTTGTTTCATATTAAACTAGTTCATAATCATTAGCAATAACAAAC
>NZOB01000007.1 GCA_002693085.1 Flavobacteriaceae bacterium
ATTGTTGTAAACTCAGTTTGTGGTTGCGCTGCAGCTAATGCTAGACCAGGCGTTTTAGAATCATTACAAAATGAAAAACTTCCTAATAATTTATTTACTGTTTTTGCTGGAGTAGATAAAGAAGCAACTGAATCAGCAAGAAGTTTAATGTTTCCTTTCCCTCCATCATCACCGTGTATCGCTTTGTTTAAAGATGGTTCATTGGTTCATATGTTAGAACGTCATCACATTGAAGGAAGAGGCGCAAATATTATAGCTGAAAATTTAAAAGAGGCTTATAATGAATACTGCTAATCTAGCGGAAGTTTTATTTTGAAAACTGTTTCTCCTTTTTTTGAATTAAAACTTATATCACCTTTATAATTTGTAATTAGGTTTTTAATAATACTCAACCCAAGACCCATTCCCTTGGTTTTAGTTGTAAAATTAGGTTCAAAGATTTTTTCTTTTAAATCTGAGGGTATTCCAACTCCATTATCTTTAATTTCAATTATTGCATGCTTGGTTGTTTTTTTGACATTAACAACAATTTTAGGGTTTGAAATTTCGTTAGTTGCTTGAATAGAATTTTTAACAAGATTATTAATAATCCTAATTAGATTAGTCCTGTCAAATAAGATTTCTAATTTATTTATATCACTTTTGAAAACCACATTTCTTTCATTAAAGATTTCCAAACACAATTTTATTGTTGTAATTAAATCAATTTTTTCATTCTTCTGAGCCGGCAACTCTGCAAAACTAGAAAAGGCTGTAGCTATGGAACTAAGGACATCTATTTGTTGAATTAATGTCTTACTATATTCGTCTAATTTTGTTTCAATATTTGGATCCTTTGGATCAAATTTTATTTTAAAATTTTGAACACTTAATTTCATTGGAGTGAGAGGATTTTTTATTTCATGAGCTACTTGTTTTGCCATTTCTCTCCACGCTAATTCTCTCTGAGACTTTGAAATCTGTTTTATATTATGATCGATTTGATCAACCATATTATTATAAGAACTTACCAGAGTAAACATTTCTCTGCTAGTAACATCTAAATTTATTTTTTTATTTAACTTATCAATCCTCATTTGTTTCATTTTATATACAATTTCTGAAATTGGATTAGTTATATAGCTTGAAACGAAATAAGATATTATTATTGCAAGAACAAACAAAANAATATAAACTTGAACGATGTTAAGAATGAAANANCTTAATTCATAAACATTTAATTTATCATCATCAACATAAGGAAANTTGAGAATCCATATTGGTTCATTTTTAGAATCTAAAATAAGAGAATAGGATTCTCTAAGTTGTTTTTCGCCAACTTTTTTTACTTCAACAAATTTATTTTTCTCAGAGGACTTGACCTCATTTATTAATTCTAAACTGATTTTATTCAATGCATTTTCTTCAAAAGTAGATTGAATAAGNTTNCCGTTTAAATCATATATACTAAAGCTTATATTCTGAATATCTGAAATCTTAAATATTCGATCTCTAAAACTTTGACTATTAATTGAACTTTCATCATTATTAAGAAACTCATATGAAATTGCTCTTTGGAGTTGAGATTCTTTTCTGTCTAATCTAAGTTCATGATAATAATATGAACTTTCAGTTATTTGAAAATTTGTTGATATTCCAATTAATAAAAAAGATATAAATACAAGGACAATCATTGATAAAAAAATCCTTGTTCTTAAATAAAAAAATGGCTTTTTCATATTTGGACTAGACTAAAATAATCAATAAGAATTAAATATATATATTTAACAAAATTGATTATGAAACTATCAAGAAAAATCTCAATNCCTTTTGGAATATTCATAATTATCGTATTTATTATGGTTGCTGTTATTCAACACGAAAATTTTAGTGATCATAAAAGCATGATTGAACTTGTTTTAAAAACTAAAAACACTAAAGCTTCTATTGATGATTTTAAATTTTTTGAAAATGTAAAAATTGAAAAAAGTTCATCCCCAAAAAAATGGGCAAAGCACAAACTATATAATAAACTGGAAAGCACAAAAGAATTAGACTCTATTCACAATGAGTTTGACTCTACTGCTTTTCTTATAATTAAAAATGATTCAATAATACATGAAAAATATTTTTTAGGNTATGATGAAAGTTCAATGACTAATTCTTTTTCAATGGCNAAGAGCATTATTTCATTTTTATTGTTTAAAAGCATTGAATCAAACACAGTTGAAAGTTTAGATGAAAAACTTATAAAANACTATCCTGAATTTGAATTCNGAGGCGGAAAAGATGTTACCGTTGGAGATTTAGCATCAATGTCNTCAGGACTTAAATGGGAGGAAAATTATAAAGATTTATTGGGAATTACTGCCAGAGCATATGTTACTAAANACTTAAAAAAATTAATGTTAAAATCTTCATTCATTGATTTGCCAGGTAAAAAATTNAATTACCAAAGTGGCAGTACTCAGCTTTTAGCAATGGTAATTGAAAAAGCTAACAATAAAAAAATTAATGACTTAGTTAGTGAGTGGCTTTGGGATCCAATTGGTGCAGAAGAAGATGCGCTTTGGATGATTGATAGTAAAGAAAATAATGAAACTAAAGCATATTGTTGTTTAAATTCCAATGCGCGTGATTTTTCTAAGGTTGGTAAACTCTACAAGAACATGGGACTAATTAATGGTAAACAAGTAATTGATAGTTCAAATGTGATAAAATCTATTTCACCAAGGTTTGAAAACAATCCAATTTACGGATATGGATTTTGGTTAGGTGAATATGAAAACNATAAATTTTTCTCTCTTAGAGGNCATCAAGGACAATACGTAATTGTTTTTCCNANAATTGATTTGATNATTACAAGACTNGGAAGAAGTAAAGCTAANGGGCAAAGTTTAAATGGATTTCCAAAAGACTTTGAAAAATATATTTCTGAAAGTTTTAAAATTTTAAAAACAAATAAATTAATTAGTGAATAATTCTTTACTAGAAATAAAAAACTTAAACGTCTCTGCTGACAAAAAATCTATTGTNAAAAATATAAGTTTCAAACTAAAGAAAAATAATATTCTTGGCATAGTTGGTGAATCTGGAAGTGGAAAATCTATTACTGCGTTGAGTATCTTAAAGTTATCTGTTTTCAGAGGGCTAAATCAATCTGGGAATTTATTTTTCAACAATACTGATTTAAATAAAATCTCTAATAATGATTTTAGAAAAATTTTGAGAAATGATATTGGAATTATTTTTCAAGATCCATCAAGCTACCTTAACCCAAGTGTAAAATGTGGAATTCAATTAATTGAGTGTTTTAAATCCTCTAATTCAGAAAACATCAATACAACCAATAATGCAATTGATCTTCTTAAAAANGTCAAAATTGATGATCCTGAAACAACATTAAATAAATANCCACATGAACTTAGTGGAGGCCAGCAGCAACGACTTATGATTGCAATGATGATTTCAAAAAATCCTAAAATTTTGATATGTGATGAAGCTACATCCTCACTTGATACTGTAGTAAAAAAGGAAATCATTTCTTTATTGATAAGGCTAAAAAAAGAATATAAAATGAGTTTAATTTTTATAACTCACAATCTTAATTTAGTTCATGAAATTTCAGATTATATTATTTTTTTAAAAGATGGAGAAATTATTGAAGAAGGAGAAACAGCTNAAATTTTTAAAAATCCAAAGAATNAATACACAAAAAATTTAATATCATTAAATAAGAAACTTCTTATTAATAAAATAAATTTTAGTAAGACTAATTCAGAAATACTTAAAGTCAATAATCTNAGTTTAAATCTTGGCGGAAAAAAAATATTGAATAAAATAAATTTTGAATTATTCAAAAATGATTCATTAGGCATCATTGGAGAGTCAGGGTCTGGTAAAACAACCATTTCAAAATGTATATTAAAAATCCATGAAGGATATTCCGGTGATATTTTTTACAATTCAGAAAATATAAAAACNATAAATAGACTTTCTAATAGTAAAGAAATTCAAATGGTTTTTCAAGACCCTTATTCATCATTAGANCCATCGATTCGTGTCATTGATCAAGTAATTGAACCCATGAAATTTCACAAAATAATTTCAAAGGATAATTTATCTTCTGAAGCTATTAAAATACTTGAAAGTGTGAGATTAAAAAGTGATTTATATAACAAGTTCCCATCACAATTATCTGGAGGTGAAAGACAAAGAGTTGTAATTGCAAGAGCGCTAACTATGAAGCCAAAAATTTTAATTTGTGATGAATGTGTCTCTGCATTAGATAAAAATATTCAGAATTCAATACTTAATTTATTAGTTGAATTAAAAAATAAATTATCTCTCACTTTAATATTTATATCTCATGATATTAGAATAGTTAAAAATATATGTAATCGTGTTATGGTTTTAAAAAATGGTGTGATTGTAGATTTTAATGAGACTCAAAAATTATTTAAAAATCCAAATCCGTATACAAAGAGCTTAATTAATGCTTCCTTTTAAAATGAATATTACTTTACTTAACATTAATAGTTTACTATTTATAATATGTATTTTATTTTTAATTTACACNACATCAAACTCCTTAATTAAATTTTTAGGTGACAAGAAGTATACATTTCTTGATTTTAGAATTTCATTATTCGTATTAATTTTTTTATTTATTAAATTATCATTATCGCTTCTTTTAACAGAAATTCTAGANTTAAAAANTTATGTCTCATCNANAATTAGCTTATTGATATGTCTATTTGGTTGGTATTTACATAATAAGGTTGTAGAAAGTAGAAAAAAACATTTTAGAATATTAGTTTTTTACCTGATAGGNTTAATTATTTNTGTTTGGGTGAGGTAACTAAAACAAAAAACACTCTTGGGAGAGTGCTTGATGTTAAACAAACTATGAAAAACTAACTACATAAATTTAGTTTAAATTAGCGTCCAGTTTTATTAAAGAATTGTTAAAAAATGAAAAACAAAAGTTTTGGAGTAATTGGAGCAGGAAGTTGGGGAACAGCATTAGTCAAAATGTTTTCTGAAAATTTAAATTCAATTAATTGGTATGTCAGAAATAAAGTAATTCTAGANGGAATTAATGAGAATAAAAGAAATTTAAAATACTTAAGACATGTTCAATTAAATACCAAAAAANTGAATGTCTCAAATGATTTATATAAAATTATTGAAGTCTCTGATATTTTAATAATTGCAATACCTTCACCATACATTGATTCAACATTTGAAAATCACAAAGATTTATTAAAAGATAAAATTATCATTTCAGCATCAAANGGTGTTGTNCCAAAATCTCAACTTGTAATTAGCCAACATTTTCATTTAAATTATGGTATTAAAAAAACAAATCTTGGAATTATAAGTGGTCCATGTCATGCTGAAGAAGTCGCCCTTGAGAAACTTTCATATTTAACGGTAGGAGTTAAAAGAAAGGCGTTAGGTAATTATATTTCAGAAAATCTAAAATCAAAATTTATAAAAACCTCTGTTTCAACAGATATTATTGGAATTGAATATTCCGCTACATTAAAAAATATATATTCAATTTTAGTAGGTATTTCTCATGGTTTAGGTTATGGAGATAATTTTCTTAGTGTTCTTATTAGTCATTGTGCNAAGGAATTAAAACTATTTATAAGAACAATTCATCAAACTAAGAGAGACATTAATCATTCTGCATATATTGGAGATTTACTTGTAACTACATACTCAACATTTAGTAGAAATAGAACNTTTGGAAATATGATTGGTAAAGGCTATTCAGTAAAATCAGCAATGTCAGAAATGTCAATGGTTGTAGAGGGCTACTATGCTACAAAAAATGCTTATGAAATAACTAAAAATAAAAATGATGATTTTTTATTCATTGAATCAGTATACAAAATTCTATATAATGGAAACAGTCCAAAAAAAATGTTAAAAGAAATNTCTGAAAAACTATATTGATTTACTAAACTGATTTAAAAACCTTACATCATTTTCATATAAAGTTCTTATGTCATCTATTTGATAAAGAAGCATTGCAATTCGTTCCAAACCTAATCCAAAAGCATATCCTGAATATTCTTCAGGATCTATTCCGCAATTCTTTAAAACATTTGGATCTACCATACCACAACCTAAAATTTCAAGCCATCCAGTTCCTTTAGTAATTCTATGGTCAGTTTCAGATTCTAATCCCCAATAAATATCAAGTTCAGCACTAGGTTCTGTAAATGGAAAGTAAGATGGTCTTAATCTTATTTTATTCTTTCCAAAAAGTTCTTTAGTAAAATGTAGCAAGGTTTGTTTTAAATCTACAAAAGAGACATTCTTGTCAATGTATAAACCTTCAATTTGATGAAAAAAACAATGAGACCTAGCAGAAATATCTTCATTTCTATAAACTCTTCCAGGTGATATAGTTCTTATTGGAGGTTTGTTATTCTCCATATGTCTAATTTGAACAGATGAAGTATGAGTTCTTAATAACCAATCAGGATCTTTACTTATATAAAAAGTGTCTTGCATATCTCTTGCAGGATGATATTCAGGTAAATTTAAAGCTGTGAAATTATGCCAGTCATCTTCAATTTCAGGTCCTTCTGAAATGTCAAAACCTATTTTTAAAAAAATATCAATTATCTTATTTTTTACAATTGATATTGGGTGGCGAGAACCAAGTTTTAATAATTGGACAGGCTTTGATAAATCTTCAAAATTTTCAACTGTAGAATTTGATGAAAAATTATTTTTTGATTCATCATATATTTTGTTAGCAAGTATTTTTAGCTCATTTATTTGTTGACCAAGAATTTTTTTTTGGTCATTTGGAACTTCCTTTAGTTTAAAAAATAAGGTTTGAATAATTCCTTTTTTTGATAAGTATTCAAGTCTAAATTGTTCATGCTCTTTTTCATCTTTAAGTTCTAAAGAAGATAATTTTTCCTTATATTTTTTGATATCATCAATCATATTTGGCTAAAATATTCTAATTATTTAACTAATAAAACCCTTTTTTAAAAAATAATCTATGATTGCTTCTTTCATTAAAACAGATTGTTCTCCAGGTTTAAGTTGAGGTAGGCTTGTTAATAGATTATAATGTGGCCATCCATCTTTATCGACATATTCAAATTCATAATAACCATAAGGTTCCAATAACTTACAAATGGCTATATGCATTAAATTTACTTTTTCATCTTTTTTAAATTTTTTATCAAAAAATCCTAGTTCTTGAATTCCTATTAAATATATTACACCTTCTAGATCAATTAATTCCCCATCATTAAAATCATTACTCAACTTTTTTATCAAATTATCCCATCTATTTATTTTTTTAGTTTTCCCTTTCATCCTATTTTTATAAGATAATACTAAATTAAAATTTTCAAATTGAATTATTTTGATATAATTATAATATGTNTTCTGTCATTTGGGTTTATTAAAGGATTTTTAAAAGGATTTTTTAATGAAGTATCCTCTTTTATAGGCTTTTTTATTGGACTGATAGGAGCCACAATGTTTTCTGAAAATTTATCAAATTTAATTTTAAAAATTATTGATTTAGATCTCAAAATTTTAAATATTATTTCCTTTATTTTTCTTTTCATCGTGATTACTATTTTATTTTCTTTAATTGGAAAATCACTAACTAAACTCATGAAATTTGCATCGCTTGGAACGATAAANAGACTTTTTGGAGGAATTTTTAGTTTTGGTAAATACTTAGTTATATTATCTTTTATTGTTCTACTAATAAATTATCTTAACACCCTTTTTTCAATTGCATTAATTCCAAAAGACAGTTTGAATGAGTCAACTCTTTTTACTTTTTTANAGTCTGTTGGTGATGGATTATTTTACTTATTGGATAATCAAATGATGTTTACTTTATAGTCTGAAAGGTTGAACTCAATATCCAGCCTTTTGATCCATTAGAAAGTTCAACTAAACTCCATTCATTAAGNTTTTCTAAAACATTTACTTTGGTTCCCTCATTTAAAAGAAATAACTCTTCTGATCTTTCGTTAGGTTCAGATTTAAATGAAATCCTACTATCAAATAAAATAGCTGGATTATTTTTTTCATATTCTGATTTTGAATTTACACCTAAAATCAAAAAAATTATAAAACAGAAAAGAAATATTGATCCAATACTGAAGTAACGCTTTTTAGTATCGGAGTTTTTATTGAATAAGTATAATGAAAAAACTATGAGAGATAAAAACTCGAATATAATTGAAATTAAGAACCATGTATTATAGTCAAATAAATTTGTAAACTTTGAAATGAATTTAGAAACTTGATTAACTGGAACAGTCTCAATTCTATCTAAAGTCATATTTTGAGAAAAGGATAAATTGTTTTTTGTTTCATTATTATTTGGATCAAGCAATAAAGATTTTTCAAAATAAAATATTGAGTTTGCTATATCATTAATTTTATAATAAGCATTACCTAAATTATAGTATAATTCTGCAGATTCAGACCCATTGTTTATGATACTGGTATACTTTTCAATGGCTTCAGTATAGTTACCTTGATTGTATAATGCATTACCCTCATCGAAAACAACTTCAACTTGAGATTGAGCATTTAAAAAGAATAAAATTAAAAACAGTTTAAACATATTATACATTTTCAAAGTTTGTTAATATCTGAACAGCTTTTTCATAATCTTTATCCATATCATCAGTACTNGCAGGAGTGTATCTTGCNATTTCACAACTTTCAATTAATTCAATTACATCATTAATTACCTTCTCAGAAATATTTTCCTTAATCAAAATTGATTTGATTTTATCTTTAGAAAAATCTTCTTTTCTGATCATATATTTTGATTTAAAAAAGTTGAATAATGCTTGATCTAATGAGCTATAAAAAGATTCTTTGTTAGAAATATCAATTTTTGCATTTTCCAAATACTTTCTAGCTAATTTCTCAGCATTTTTGGTTATTAGATCAGAATCTGAGATTGATTTTCTGGTAACTTTTATTAATAATAGTATAACAATGAAAATTAAAAAAGGGATAGATAAAAGAGTATATAACCAAAGTTTTGAGTCCAATAATTTTTTAGAATTAATACTGGAAAATTTCGAACTTAATTTTATGTAATTAAACTGTCCTATTGTCTGGATAGTATTATTTTGATTGGAACTCAATCCAGAGTTATTAGTAAAATCTGAATTCATTGGGCCTTCAGTTACATCTACAATACTTTCATTTGTTTTTATTGTTACGTACTTTTTGGCTTCTGGGTCNAAGTAACTGAACTCAACNGCAGGAATAGGGTACTTACCTTGGAATTGAGGAACAATTGTATAAGTATTCGAAATTTGACCATTCATTCCTGATATCGACGATTTTATATCTTCTTTAAATTCAGGATCATACTTTTCTAAAGATGATGGCACTTTTATTTCTGGAAGAGAGAATAATTTAAGATTACCTCTTCCATTAACTTTTAATTCTAGTTGAAATGATTCAGTTGCTTTTAATTCAGACTTAGAAGAAAATAAAGAAACATCAAACTTCCCAACNGCACCATTAAAACTTTCAGGTTTACCTTCAGAGGGGAATTCTTTTACTTTNATATTTTTCTTTTTTGAAGAAACTTTTTTTGAAGTTTGTGTATAAATAACATTTCCAAAAAAATCTCGTCTNTTAGTTGGTACATCTACCGTTACATCTAAGGTTAATGGTAATANCTCTAAATTACCTGACTTTTGAGGAAAGAGTAAAGCTCTTTTCCAAGTAACATAATTATACCTTTGTCCTTTATAGGAAGTGCTTTTTATTTCTAAACGCGGAATTTTTATATTTTGAGACCAAAAATTATTAAATTCTGGNCTGTCTATTTCACCCAAATTCGTAACATTAATTTTAGGATTAAAAAGTAATTTAAACTCAACTGAGATTGGNTCATTCAAATAAGTCTCACTTTTAGAAACTTCAATATTTAATTCAATATCATCATTTAATACGGATGATGGGCTGCCGGGCGATAGAGAGGATTGTACTGCTTCACTAACTTGAATTTGAACGGGTAAAGTTTTATAAATATCTCCATCAATTTCTATNGATGCTTGACCTATNGTAAACTTTCCCTTTTTAATTGGAGTTAAAAAATAAGAATACGTTTTAGTAAANCTTCTGACTCCATTAATCCAACTGTTACTAACAGACTGGTTTGGTCCGCCTANAACTCTAAAGCCATCAAATGAAGGTGGATTGAAGTTATCTCCATCCTTATTCATTTTAAAATCAACTCTTAAATTCTCATTAACGCCTAAATTGTTTTTACTAACCTCAGCCTCAAACTTGATTTGAGAAAAACTAAAGTTGATAACCANTAAACAAATTAGTGTTAAAATTCTTTTCATAACTACCAATCTTTTTTATTTGATTTTGGTGTTCCTTTAAGTTTTTTCTTATTCACTTTTTCCTGCACCTTTTTTTCTTCTTTATTCATTGCCTCNAAGAGATTTTTTAATTGCTGAGGAGAAATTTGATCTTCTTTTGGTTTCTGTGGCTGTTTTGAATCGTCTTTTTTATCCTGATTTTTATCATTCTGTTCTCCCTTATCATCCTTCTCATCTTTTTTATTATCACTTTTATTGTCCTTGTCCTGATTGTCTTTATTATCCTTATTATCATTTTTATTATTCTGATTNTGGTTTTTTAGAAGTTCCTTAGCAAGAACATAATTATACCTTGTTTCTTCATCATCAGGATTATTAAGCAAAGCTTGTTTAAAGGAATTAACTGCGTTTTGATAATCCTCTTTCTGCATATATGTATTTCCAAGATTATGAAAACCTTTGTGTTTATTTTCCTTACTAGAATTTTTTTTCAAAGCACTTTTATACATAATTTGAGCATCAGTACCTAAATTNTTTTTATAAAGAGAATTTCCAAGATTATATGGTGCATTGTAATTTAAAGAGTCTATTGATTTAGCTATTCTATAATTGTATTCAGCGANTTCAAAATCTTTATTNTCGAATTTAATATTGCCATCAAAAACTAGGTTATTTGATTTTTTTTCTGTCTCATTTTGAGAGAAAGAAAATGAAACCATTAAAACAAAAAATATACTAATTCTTATTCCCATTTTCATTAAATAAATTTAACCTTTCTATCCAAAAAGTTTTCTTGTCATANACAATCAAATCTAAGAATAAGAAAAATAAACCAAATCCTAAAAACCACTGAAATTGGTCTTTAAAAGCAACGAATTGTTTTGATTCAAATTCTTTCTTATCCATTTCTTTTAATTCATCTATTATAAGATTTACTACTGTATTAGTGTTATCNCCTTTAAAATATTTTCCATTACTTTCTAGAGCCATCTCACTTAATATTTTTTCATTTAATTTGGTAATTACAACCTCACCATTTTCATCCTTTTTATAAGATTTAATTATNTTATTTTCCTTTATTGGTATGGGTGCTCCACTAATAGAGCCAACACCAATTGTGAAAATTGTTATTCCNGTGTCACCAACAATTGATGANACATTAATATTCTGNGATTCATGATCTTCACCATCAGAAATTATACATAAAACTCTGTTTGTTTGATTATCATCATCATAATAATTTTTTGAAAGTCTTATTGCTTCTCCAATTGAAGTTCCTTGAGAAGATANCATNTNAGTATTTAAACTTTCNAAAAACATACGTGCAGANGAAAAATCAGTAGTNATNGGNAGTACTGGAATTGCCGTTGAAGCATAAGCAATTATACCAACCCTATCAGATCCAAGTTTGTCAAANATCTCTGAAACAATTCNTTTTGATTTTATTATTCTATTNGGNGCAATATCCTCAGCTANCATACTTTTAGAAACATCAACAGCAAAAACCAAATCTACACCCTCTCTCTTTANGGTTTTTAGTTCAGTACCAATTTTAGGATTGACCAATGCAAAGACTAATAAAATAATTGCAATGGATTTAATTAAAAATTTAAGAAATGGTTTTTTATTTGAAATTTCAGGACTTAAATACTCAATAGTNTTNGAATCAAAATATTTCTTTTTTATAGTCCTTTGCCAATTTTTATTAAAAATAAAAATCAAAAATAAAATTGGTAACAAAACCAAAAAATACATAAATGATATTTCTTCTAACTGATACATTATATTATTGATCTAAACACTGTATATTTTAAAATTAATTCGACAAAAATTAAGCCAATTGCAGCTATAATTAGTAGCCTATATTTTTCCTCNGAATCAGAATATTTAATCTCNTCAACTTCTGTTTTTTCTAGCTTATTTATCTCATTATAAATTTCCTCTAATTTCTTATTGTCAGTTGCTCNAAAATATAAGCCCCCTGTCTTATTTGCTACATTTTTTAGTAATTCTTCATCAATTTCAACCTTGGTCATTCCAAATCTAAATGAACCATTTGGNTTTAAAGCAACTGGTGCTCTTGCATTCCCATTAGTTCCTAAACCTATAGTGTATGTTTTTATTTCAAAATTTGCTGCTAAATCAGCAGCTGTTGAAGGATCAATGAATCCAGAATTATTGACTCCATCTGTTAATAAGATAATTACTTTACTTTTTGCCTTACTCTCTTTTAATCTATTTACTGAAGTTGCTAAACCCATTCCAATTGCAGTTCCATCTTCAATTATACCATCAAAAGTAATNTCAGAAAGAGATTTAATCACTACNTCCTTGTCCGATGTTACTGGTGTTTTAGTATAACTCTCGCCTGCATATATAACAAGTCCAATTCTATCATTTATCCTATCATTAATAAATTGGGACGCTACTGTTTTTAAAGCTTCTAGTCGGTTAGGTTTTAAGTCTTGTGCTAACATACTAGATGAAATATCAACNGCAATAACTATGTCAATACCACTACTTGTTTTTGTCCTAGTACTATTACTAATTTCTTGAGGTCTAGCTANTGCAACAATTACTAATAATAACGTTATGATCCTAAAAATATTAANTAGAGGATACAGTTTAGATTTAANAGTTTTAGAATCAAAACTTTCAAGATTTGAAAATTTAAAATTATTTAATCTTACAAACTTGAATTTGTAAAGCATATAAGCTATTACCGGCAATAAAATTAGAAGCCATAAAAACTCAGGATTTTTAAAAACAATATTATCCATTAACAAAATCTATAGAGTTTTCAATTCTTTTTACAATCTGTTCAACAATGTCATTTTTTTGTTCNTAAACAGTTANTATTTCGATTAAATTTTGATCACTAATAAAAATTATAGTCGAATAATTAAATTTCTTATCTTTTTTTGAATCATCAAATGAACCAAAAATTTTAACTCCTTTTTTATCACTTTGAGTTATAAATTCTTCTTCTTTNGTTAAAACATTAATGTATCCTTTATCTTTAAAATTATCTAACATNTCACCAACNACATCCTGATTTTCTGTGTAAGAATTTACATTAATTTGAACTTGATAATCACTTTCTAAAAGTTCATAATAGTTTTTGTTATTTATACTGTCACTAACCCTTAGCAATGCATCTGGAGATTCAAGNTTCAAATTAAATTGAGTGTAATTACTATTAATCCAATCACTTTTTAAAGTTTTTTTATTGGAATCAAAAACTAATATATTTTTAAAACTTTCAGGAAAAATGATGTATGATGAAATAGAAAAAGAAAATAACACAAGAAATGATGAGATAATAATAAAATTATTTTTTCTTCTTTTTTTAATTGTTTCTATTTCCTTTTCTTTCTTTTTTCTTTCTTCCAACTCCTTTTCAATATCATTTGGAATAGCATTTTTTGTGTTTACCAAAACAGATTGTAATAGCTTTTTATCATCAATCACTACCTTTTTATCTGGTGTATATTTAGCAAACTTTACTAAGTCTGCATTTTCTAGAACTTTCCTAAAATCATCAATAGTNTCTTTAGATAATTTTAATTTCTTTGATTTTTTTAATAAAATTATTTTTTCAATAAGTTCATTTGAAGTACTCTCAAAAGCGCTAATCTCAACATCCTTTTCAAAATAATTTTTAATAATATCAGTCATCTGAGTATAGTATATTTTATACTCTATTTGAGAATTAATTTTTTTCTCATCAAGCTCATTTAAAGAATTAATTGCAATTTCGAAAGGAGTGTTATATTCATCTATAATCACTTCTGAAAGAATTAATTTTTTATACAAAAAATAAATAATAATTGCAGCTACAATAAGAATAAGTAAAGAAGAAAAAATTATAAAAGGAGAATTCTTTGATTCTTTGGTTTGATTAATTTCTTTAATATCAAAGAATTTTTTTGAGACAGTGTCAACTTCAACAGTTAATACTTCAATTAATAACGAATCTGAATACAACTTCTTATTACCAAAAATTATCTCTTGAGGCTTAATCACAAAATTACCTTCATCAAAGTTTGTTAATCGAAATCTTTTAGTAATCGATTTTTTTCTTTGAAAATCTATTGTATCAAGTGGAAATTCTTCAGCAATTACAAAAGGGCTAAATTGATATTTTTCAGGAAAAAAAACGTCTCCAATATCATTTGATTCAATTTTAATCTCGTAAGAAATTTGTTCACCAACTTTTATAGTAGTTGTATCTATTTTAGTACTGATAATTGGGTCATTACTTTGGGAAAAAATTGATCCAAAAGAAAAAAACAGCAAAAGGAAAAAAAAATTATAAAACTTATCCACGATTTTTAAAATACCCTAATAAAAGTTTAACATAATCTCGATCTGTTCTACAATTAATTGTTCCAGATCCGTTTTTTTTGAAAATAGTTTCAAAATTCCCTTTCCTTTCAAGAGATTTAATTTTAAAAGAATCTCTCACAAATTTTGAGGACGTATCAACAAACCTAGTTTCATTGGTCTCTTGATCTACCATAGGAATAAAACCCAGGTTTGGAATTTCTTCCTCGAACTTATCGAATATTCTTATACCAGTTATATCATGCTTTTTACTTGCTACTGAAAGAGATTTATTATAATCTTGAGAAACAAAATCTGATAATATAAAGGCAATAGATTTTTTAGATATTACGTTTGAAAAAAACTCCAAAGCAACTGAAAGATTAGTTTTTTTACTCTTTGGTTTAAATTCAATTAACTCTCTAATAATCCTAAGTATATGTGTTTTTCCTTTACTTGGTGGAATATATAGTTCGACCTGATCTGTAAACAGTATCAACCCAACTTTATCATTGTTTTGAATAGCTGAAAAAGCAAGAGTAGCTGAAATTTCAGTCACAATATTTTTTTTCAATTCACTTTCAGTACCGAAAAATTTTGATCCACTAATGTCAACCATTAACATTAATGTTAATTCTCTCTCTTCTTCAAAAACCTTTACAAAAGGTTGATTATATCTAGCTGTAACATTCCAATCTATGGTTCTCACATCATCTCCAAATTCATAGCCTCTTACTTCACTGAATGTCATACCTCTTCCCTTAAAAGCACTGTGGTATTCACCTCCAAAAATATTATTTGAAAGTCTTTTGGTTTTAATCTCAACCTTTCTAACCTTTTTTAATAGTTCTTTTGTATCCAAAATAATACTACTATGGTACTTCTATAGAATTAACAATTTTTGAAATCACATCCTGAGTCGTTACGTTTTCTGCTTCAGCTTCATAAGTAAGACCTATTCTATGTCTCAAAACATCATATATTACTTCACGAATATCTTCAGGAATTACATATCCTCTTCTATTTATGAAAGCATTACATTTAGCTGCTTTAGCAAGATTNATACTTCCTCTTGGTGATGAACCAAAACCAATCAAAGGTTTTAGCTCCTGCANATTATTTTTCTCAGGAAATCTTGTTGCAAAAATTAATTTTAAAATATACTTTTCTATTTTATCATCCATGTAAACATCTTTAACAGCATCTTGTGCTTTTAAGATATCTTTTGTAGAAATAACAGGCTTTATTTTTTCAAATGATTCATTGATATTAGATCTAATTATTTGTTGCTCATCTTCAAATTCAGGGTATGTGATTACACATTTAAGCATAAATCTATCCATTTGCGCTTCAGGNAAGGGATATGTTCCCTCCTGCTCAATTGGGTTTTGTGTAGCCATTACCAAAAAAGGTAATTGTAATTTAAAAGTATTATCACCAATGGTAACTTGTTTTTCCTGCATTGACTCCAACAAAGCAGATTGAACTTTAGCTGGAGCTCTGTTAATCTCATCAGCTAAAACAAAATTTGCGAAAATTGGACCTTTTTTTATTGAAAAGTCATTTTCCTTCATGTTATAAATCATTGTTCCAACAACATCAGCTGGTAAAAGGTCTGGGGTAAACTGAATTCTACTGAAAGATCCTTTAACTGCTTGGCTTAAACTGTTTATTGCAAGAGTTTTTGCAAGACCAGGAACACCTTCNAGTAAAATATGTCCTTTCCCAAGAAGTCCAATAAGTAGTCGTTGAATCATATATTTTTGACCAACAATTACTTTGTTTACTTCAAGCATTAGCATATCAATAAATGCACTTTCTTTCTGAATTTTCTCATTTAGAGCTTTAATATCAACATTCTTATTTTCCATCATTATATAATTAGGGGTAGCAATACTATTAAAAATAATAATTAAATACTGTTAAATATAGGTTAAATCAATAGTGATTTAAGAATATATTCCTCTAGAAATAACAAACTTTTTGATGTTTTCACTAATTAGTGATTCGTAATCTTCATTATGTCTAATTTTTTCTCTTATTGATGAAGAAGAAATATTCATCATAGGGGCATCACTAAGAACAACATTTGGGTGATTAATCAAATCTGCCTTTTTTGAATGGTTTAACAATCTAGGATAAACATAAATTTTATGATTTAAAATATTCAAATAATTCTTCCAATTATGTAAAGTAAATAGATTGTCTTCTCCCATAATTATAGAAAATTCAAAACCTTTAAATTCCTTTTTAATTTCGTCTAATGTATCAGCAGTATAATTTGGTTTTGGGAGACCAAATTCAATATCACAACATTTAAATTTAGTATTCAGTTCACAAAACCCTTGAATCATCTCAAGTCTAATATTTTCATCACTAGTACCCTTTTCAATTTTATCAGGGTTCATTGGTGTTACAACAAACCAAACTTCATCAAAAAAATTCTTGAGAAAAAAATCTGCAATAGCCTCATGGCCTTTATGTATTGGATCAAAAGTTCCAAAAAATAAACCTACACTTTTCATTTATTTAAAAAACCTTTAACAACACTTAAAATTTCATCTTTTGATTTATTTAAATCATTATTTATAATAATCTGATCAAATTTATCTTTCATTTCCATTTCTTTTTCTGCTTTATCTAGTCTCTCTTTTAAATCCTCTTCTGAATTATTTTTTCTTCGTCTCAATCTGTTTTCAAGCTCATCAATACTAGGTGGATTAATAAATACTGTTAAAGAATTTGAAGAAAAATATTGTTTTAGACTTAAAGCCCCAACGACATCTACATCAAAAATTATATTGTGATTAGTTATTAAAGATTCTATTTCAGATTTTAATGTTCCATAAAATATGTTATCGTAAACTTCTTCATACTCAACAAACTCATTATTATGAATTCTATTTTTAAATTCATCAATAGACAAAAAATTATAATCTAATCCATCAGTTTCTCCATCTCTCTTTTTTCTTGTAGTTGCTGAGACTGAAAATTTTAAGTCTAATTCTTTAATTGAAAGTAGATGTTTTGCAAGAGTCGTTTTTCCACTTCCTGATGGTGCACATAATATTATTACTTTACCAGCCATTAAAGAATATTTAAAGTTTGCTCTCTTATTTTTTCAAGAGATGATTTCATTTCAACTACACTATTCTGAATCTTGGAGTTACTTGACTTAGATCCTATAGTATTTATTTCTCTTCCAATTTCTTGGCAAATAAAGCCTAACTTTTTTCCTTTTTCTATTAAGTCGTTGTCTAATATTTCAATAAAAAAATCCATATGACTTTTTAGCCTGACTAATTCTTCATTGATATCCATTTTTTCTAAATAATAAAAAACCTCCTGCTCAAATCTGCCATTATCAAAATTAACTTCCAAATTTTGAGATTTTATCTCTAATTCTTCTTTTATATTTTTTTTATGTAAATCACTTATTTTATCAATTGTTTCAGAATATTCTTTAATTACATTTAAGTTTTCTCTTAAATCTTTTAAAGTATTTTTTCCTTCATTTTTTCTAAAATCAATAACATTTTCAATAACAGAATTCACACAATCAATTATTTTATTTGTTTGAACTTCAGATAAAGAGAGCTCTCCCTTTGAAATAGAATTTGGTAGAGATAATAATGATTTTAAAATATGAGAATCATCAAAGTCCGATATTTCTTTTAACTCATTAATATAGTTTTTAATTACACTTTTATTGAAAGAAACTGAATCATTTGAAGATCCCATAAATTTTATTCTAAGATCTACTTTTCCTCTCTTTAGCTTTTCTTTTAGAACATTATTTATGATTAATTCTTGACTTGATAATGTGGATGGTATTGATATTTTTGAATCAAAATATCTACTGTTTAAAGTTTTTATTTCAACATAAATCTCTAATTCATCAATTTGTAAAGAGTTTGACCCATAGCCGGTCATTGATTGAAGCATGTACAAATTTATGAAAGAATTTTAAGGATTTAGAAAACTCTTATAACTTTCTAACCCAAATATTTCTAAAGGAATTTTGAGTACAGCAATGGTTCTGAAGAGAAATCGGGCCATCCCCATGAGCAATATTTTTTGGGGGACCTACATTTTCGGTAGTTCCTAAGATTTCCACATGATTCTGAATGAGAATTCCATTATGAAAAACTGTAAAATATCCCGATTTAATTTTATTGCCATCAGAATCAAATTCTGGAGCTTCAAAAATGATATCATAAGATTGCCATTCACCAGGTTTTCTTGATGCATTAACTAGCGGAATGTATTGTTTATAAACAGATCCTGCCTGTCCATTTACATAAGTAGGATTATCATAACTATCCAAAATTTGAATTTCATATCTGCCTTGTAAGAAAACTCCACTATTAGATCTACTTTGATTTTTATGTGAAGTATCTTCACTGGTCTTCCATTCTAAATGTAATTGAACAGAACCAAAATTTTCTAATGTTTCAATACCACCAGAACCATCGAAGACTACAGTTACTGAACCATCATCATTAATTTCCCAGCCACTTTCTTTGTCAGACCATTTTGCTTTCCATTTTGACAAGTCGGTACCATCAAATAACACTATTGCATCATCTGGTGGTGCTGAGTCTGATTTGGAATAAACTTTTTTAGGAACAGGTTCCCAAATTTCTGTATCCTTTGAAGATTGACTATTACATGCTAGAAAAAAAATTGTGAAAATTATTGTTAGATAGAATTTCATAAACCTAGTATTTTTTTGATTTGTTCTTTATCTATTTCTGCCCCAGCAAAATCATCGAATGATTTTTCAGTTACTTCAATTATATGATCAGAAATAAATTTTGAACCCTCTTTTGCACCTTGCTCAGGGCTCTTGATACAACATTCCCATTCCAATACTGCCCATCCATCAAAACCATATTGGCTTAATTTTGAAAAAATTGATTTAAAATCAACTTGTCCATCACCTGGAGATCTAAACCTGCCTGGTCTATCCTTCCAATCCAAATATCCACCATAAACACCGGCTTTACCTGTAGGATTAAATTCTGCATCCTTAACGTGAAACATTTTAATATGATCTTTATAGAAGTCTATAAATTGTAAATAATCTAATTGTTGTAAAACAAAATGGCTAGGGTCATAAAGTATTTTTGCTCTACTGTGATTGTTAGTTGCTTCAAGAAATCTCTCAAACGTTACCCCATCATGAAGATCTTCACCTGGGTGAATTTCATAACAAATATCAACTCCCTTTGAATCAGCGTGGTCTAATATAGGCTTCCATCTTTTTGCTAATTCCTTAAATCCTTCTTCAACTAAACCAGCAGGTCTTTGTGGCCACGGATAAAAAGTATGAAATAATAATGCTCCAGAAAATGAAGCCATTGGCTCAATTCCTAAATGATTACTAGCATTAATTGCATTCATCATTTGATTTACTGCCCATTTTGTCCTTTCTTTTACATTACCATGAAGATTTTCAGGTGCAAACACGTCAAACATCAAATCATATGCAGGATGGCTAGCAACTAATTGACCTTGTAAATGAGTAGAAAGCTCACTAATCTCTAGTCCTTCTTCTTTTAAAACACCCTTAATTTCATCACAATAATCCTTACTGGATCCTGCCTTATCTAAGTCAAAAATTCTTTTATCCCAAGTTGGAATTTGAACTGCTTTATAGCCAAGGTTTTTAGCCCACTTAGCAATATCTTTTAAATTATTGAATGGTTTTTCATCTCCACAGAATTGAGCTAGAAAAATTGCAGGACCTTTAATTGTTTTCATAATATCAAATTAATTTTTCAAGTAATTTTTTAGTAGCAATAATTCCTTCATCTTCAGACATTCTATTTCCTTCATATTCAATTCCTANATACCCTTCATAGCCAGCTTTTTTTACAATATCCATCATTCTCTTATANTCAATTGTNGTTTCATTACCAGAACTATCAAAATCATAAGATTTAGCACTAACAGCGTGAGCGTATGGCATTAATTCCTCAACACCTAGGTACTTGTCATACCATTGAGCACAGTTTCCTCTNGGGCTTCCACTCATACAGAAATTACCAAAATCAGGGAGCGTACCACAATTTTTCAATTTAACCATGGACATTACTTTTGACAAATATTTTCCATTTGAAGAAAATCCACCATGATTCTCTACAACAACATTTATNTCTTTATTATGTTCATTTAAAACAGTTAATGATTTTACCGAATTCTCAGTCCATTTTTCAAGATCATCTTCTCCATTTAAATTAACTCTCATAGTTTTACAACCAATTCTAGCTGCAAAATCAATCCATCTTTTATGATTGTTTATTGCTTCAGACATTTTTGATTTATTACTTGTTGCTAAATGCCCTTGAGAATCAATCATTATTAAAACATTATCAATACCATAATCATCAGATCTCTTTATTAATTCTTTAGCTAGNTTATCCATAGACATTCTTTTCAGGATATCAGTATGGTTAGTATATAAACCAGAAACGAATTCAATACCATCAATATCAAATGATCTTGCTTTTTTAGCAAAATCAAGAGGAGATAATTTTCCAGATTTAATAGCTTTATGTAATGACCATTGAGCTAGTGAAATTTTAAATTTACTTGAGTTTAATTTCATAAAATTAGTGTTTGGGAAAACGGATGTTGCTATGCCAGCTGTTGCAACAGCTGAAAGAAAATTTCGTCTTTTCATATCATTGTTGTTTAATTATTAAATATAAATTTAATTTTGAAGCTTTAAAAACCATTAATGTATAATAAATTAAAACAATGAGTTTTATTTTGTTTTAATGAATTGTAACTTTACAACTTAAACACTTTGAAATGAAAAAAATAATAACTTTTTTATCAATTATAATTTTTCTTGCTGGCTGCAAGAATGAACCAAAAAAAGAAACTTTTTCTTACAAAAGAGTTCAAGAAAATACTGAAGAGACTAAAACTCAAAAATCTGCAAATGATGTAACTATAAATTCTAATGATCAAATGCTGTTTGATAGGTCTGTAATAAAAGTTAAGTCTGGTGAACCAGTTAATCTTACACTATATCACACGGGTAAAATTTCAAAAGAATTTATGGGTCATAATTTTGTTTTATTAAAAGAAGGTACTGATGTTGATGATTTTGCGCAAAGAGCAATGGTAGCTAAAGATACTGATTACATTCCTGAGGGTGATGAAACATATGCTTACACTAAAATGATTGGTGGGGGTGAAAGTGATTCTATAACTTTTGATAGTCCAGAACCTGGAACATATGTGTTTTTATGTACTTTTCCAGGTCACTACCAAATAATGAGAGGTGACTTTATTGTTGAATAATGAAGTTTAATACTAAAACAATTCACGGAGGTCAAATAAAAGAAAAGGGTTATGGGGCTGTTATGCCTCCTATTTATCAAACTTCCACTTATTCTCAAACAAAACCTGGTGAACATAAAGGATATGAATACAGTCGAACTCATAATCCAACGAGGACTGCACTCGAAAATTCATTAGCAAGTATAGAGAATGGAAAACATGGTTTAGCTTTCAGTTCAGGTTTATCTGCAATAGATGCAGTTTTAAAACTTTTTGAACCTGGTGATGAAATTATTTCAACCAATGACTTGTATGGAGGTTCCTACAGGCTGTTTGATAAAGTTTTTAAAAAATTTGGCTTAAAATTTATCTTTTCTGATTTACAGGATATCGAAGAAGTTTCCGGTTTAATTACAAATAAAACAAAAATGATTTGGGTTGAAACTCCAACCAATCCAATGATGAATTTAATTGATGTTCAATCTCTATCTGAGATATGTAGAAAAAATAAAGTTCTTTTGGCAGTAGATAATACTTTTGCAACCCCTTATTTACAAAAACCTCTTGATCTTGGTGCTGACATTGTAATGCATTCTGCTACAAAGTATTTAGCGGGTCATAGTGATGTTATTTTAGGAGCATTAATTGTTAAAGATGACCAACTTGCTGAAAAATTATACTTTTTACAAAATGCATCGGGAGCAATATGTGGGCCTATGGACTCTTTTTTGACATTAAGAGGAATAAAAACACTTCATGTGAGAATGGAGAGACATTGTTTCAATGCAGAAAAAATCGTTAATTTTTTAGCAAATCATGAAAGAGTTGATAAACTTTATTGGCCAGGAATTCAAACACATCCTAACCATAAATTAGCTAAATCACAAATGTCAGGATTTGGAGGTATGGTTTCTTTTACTACTAAAGATGGTGATTTCAAATCAGTGCAAGAAATAACAAGTAAGTTTAAAGTTTTTACTCTTGCTGAATCATTAGGTGGAGTTGAAAGTTTAGCAAATCATCCAGCTTCAATGACACATGCTTCAATTCCTAAAGAATTAAGAGAAAAAACAGGTGTTGTTGACTCTCTAATTAGACTTAGTGTTGGCATTGAAGATCATGAAGATCTAATCCTAGATTTAAAACAAGCAATTAATTAATTATACTTACATTTAATTGTAATTAAACAATTAACAATGAATAAAATAATTTCTGATTTCCTCAAGGAAATTGACAAAAGAAACTCGCATGAACCTGAGTTTATGCAGGCTGTAAGAGAAGTTAGTGATGATCTAATTCCTTACATCGTTAGTCAAGAGATTTATCATGGTAAAAATGTTTTAATGAGAATGTGTGAACCTGAGAGAGTAATAATGTTTAGAGTAAATTGGATTGATGATAATGGTGAAATTCAGGTGAATAGAGGTTACAGAGTTGAAATGAATTCAGCTATTGGACCATATAAAGGAGGTTTAAGGTTTCATCCATCTGTTAATCTTAGTATATTAAAATTNCTTGCTTTTGAGCAAGTTTTTAAAAATAGTTTAACTACTCTTCCAATGGGNGGAGGAAAAGGTGGAGCTGATTTTGACCCAAAAAATAAATCTGATGGTGAAGTAATGAGGTTTTGTCAAAGTTTTATGACAGAATTATTTAGACATATNGGTCCCAATACAGANATTCCTGCAGGAGATATTGGAGTTGGTGGAAGAGAAATTGGATATATGTTTGGACAATACAAAAGATTGAAGAATGAGTTTACTGGTGTTTTAACAGGTAAAGGAGTTTCATGGGGAGGATCATTAATTAGACCTGAAGCTACAGGNTACGGTACTGTGTATTTTGCTGANGACATGCTTAATTACGAAGNTGATTCAATCNAAGGGAAAAAAGTAACTATTTCTGGATCTGGAAATGTTGCTCAATATGCAGCAGAAAAATGTATNCATTTAGGTGCTAAAGTAATATCAATGTCTGATTCCTCAGGCACAATACACGATAGTGATGGAATTGATCAAGAAAAATTAAATCATATCATGTATTTAAAAAATGAAAAAAGATCAAGAATAAATGAATTTGTCAAAAAATATCCAAAAGCTAAATTTTANAAAAATAAAAATCCTTGGAGTTTAAGCTGTGATGTTGCTCTTCCTTGTGCAACTCAAAACGAAATCTCTGAAGCGGATGCAAAACTATTAATTAAAAATGGGTGTAAAGTTGTAGCAGAGGGGGCAAATATGCCGTGTGAACCTGGAGCAATTAAACAATTTAAATTAAATAAAATTCTTTATGCTCCTGGAAAAGCATCGAATGCAGGTGGAGTAGCTGTTTCAGGTTTGGAAATGGCTCAAAACTCTCTTAGATATTCATGGACAAGAGAAGAGGTTGATCAAAAACTTAAAGAAATAATGATTAATATTCATAAATCTTGCCTTGAGTACGGTAAAGAAAAAAATTATATTGATTATAATAAAGGAGCAAACATTTCAGCTTTTATAAAAGTAGCTGATGCAATGCTTGCACAGGGTGTGGTTTAGTTAATGGTATATTCTACAGAGTCAATTGTTTTAGGTTATATCAATTACTCAGATACGAGTATTATTTTAAAATGTTTTACTGAAAAATTTGGTATCAAATCATATTTAATTAAAGGCATACGTTCCAGTAAAAAAAGAAAACTTCAACTAGGTCAATTCAACAGGTTAAATATTGTAGATATTGAAAGTAGTCATAGTAAAAAAGGAAATCTATCTTACATTAAAAATGTAAAGTCTATTAATTCCTTTCAGTCTATTAATTCTAACATATTAAAGTATAATATTACCCTTTTTATTTCTGAAATTTTAAGTTCAGTTATTAGACACGAACAACCAGATTTAAAACTTTTTAGTTTTATTAAAAAAAGTTTTATGTGGTTTGAAAACTCTGAAAGATTTTCAAACTTTCATATACTCTTTTTAATCTATTTAACAGATTTTTTAGGCATCCAGCCTGAAAATAATACTAACAACTTAAAACATTTTGATCTCGAAAATGGAAATTTCAACTCAATATGTGAATCGTCAAACTGTATTGAAGGTGAAGTTGTAGAACAATTATCTCTGATTTTGGGCACAAAATTTGATTACTCAAATAATATCTTAAACAATGTTAACCAAAGAAGAAACATGATAGATTTAATTTTAAAATACTATGAAATTCATGTTCCTGATTTTAAAAGGCCCAAATCACTAGAGATTCTTAATGAATTATTTTCCTAAAAGTATTTTATGTTTACTATTCTTAGTTTTTCTAAGTAATCTTAATTCTCAGACAATAACTGTTATCGACTCTGAAACTGAGACAACTATNCCTTCAGTTCTTTTATTCAATGAAAATAAATCAGTCTCCAAACTGACAGATTTTGAGGGTAAAATTTCAATAGATATTTTCAATAAAAATGACTCTATAACATTAAGTCATATTTCATACAAAGAAGAAAAATTTTCATTTAGCGAACTTAAAAAGCTCAGTACTATTAAATTAACCATGAAATCAAGAGGCCTTGATGAAGTTGTTTTATCTGTAGCAAGAAATAAACAGAATCTTAAATCTCTTTCGAAAAAAGTTTCTATAATTAACAAGAAAACCATAGAATTTGAAAATCCTAAAACATCTGCTGAATTATTATATCATGCAGGTGGAATTCATATTCAAAAATCACAAGCTGGAGGTGGAAGCCCTGTAATTAGAGGGTTTGAAGCAAATAGAGTTCTTTTAGTAGTGGATGGAGTTAGAATGAATAATGCCATATATCGATCTGGACATTTACAAAACGCCATTACAATTGATGCTAATGCCTTAGAAAGAACAGAAATTATTTATGGTCCTTCGTCTGTTGGATATGGATCAGATGCACTTGGAGGAGTAGTTCATTTTTATACAAAAACACCAAGAATTAATAATTCGAAATTTTTTAACTACTATAAATCAGTTTCTTATAACGTAAATAATAAAACGAAAATAAACAACTATAGTTTAGAACTTTCTAAAAGAAAATGGGCAAGTTACACAAGCTACACTAAATCATATTTTGGTGATATAGTTATGGGTAAGAATAGAAATCATGGTTTTAAAAATTGGGGTCTTGTTGAATATTATTCTAAAAATAACGGAAACAACTTTTATGAAAATCAATCAATAAATAATAATCCAAATATTCAAAAAAACTCATCTTATAAGCAAAGGGATTTTATTCAAAAATTTAATTTTATAACNGGGGAAAATTCAAATTTAATTTTGAATTTTCAATACTCTAATTCAAGTAATATTTCAAGGTTTGATAAATTAAGTGAAATAACTAGTGATGGTAATTTAAAATACGCGCAATGGTATTATGGACCTCAAAAAAGATTATTAAGTTCAATAAAACTAAATTTAGCAGGTGGAAAGATATATGATTCAGCATCATTAATAGCCTCTTTCCAAAAAATAAATGAATCTAGAAATAGTAGAAAGTTTGGTTCGCTTAATTTAAAATCTCAGGATGAAGATTTAAGGNTTTTTTCAATAAANACAGATTTCTCCAAAAATTTAAATGAAATTAACTCTCTTGCCTATGGTTTTGAGCTTACAAATAATAAACTTAATTCTACAGCTAAAAATTTTGAGCTTGTAACAGAAAATAATAAAGTTATTGAAAGAAGTTACAGTAAGGGTTTAAGTAGATATCCAAGTGACGGTAGTGAATACGGCTCTATCGCAGCATATTTTGAGTTTAGAAAAAAAATTAGTTCACAAACTAATNTAAGTATTGGNACAAGATATTCTTTAGTNGACATATCTGCTTCATGGGACAAAAATTTTTTGATGGACAATAATTTATATAGTTTTTTTAGGCAATTTGAAGATTTGAATTTTACAAATTCAGCTATTACAACTAGTATTGGACTTTCTCAAATAACTAATAATTTTAATAAAATTTCAATCAATTTGTCAAGTGGTTTCAGAGCTCCAAATATTGATGACGTGGGGAAAATTAGAGAAAATTCAGGTATTCTCACTGTTCCAAATGCTAAATTAAAACCTGAAAATGCGTATACTATTGATTTAGGTTTTAATAGATATGATAAAGCCTTCTCTTACAATTTTAATCTTTACTTTACTTTATTAAACCGTACCATTGGAAGAGATCTTTTTTATGATTATGATGATACAACAACTCAAAATCCAATTACTGTATTGTACGATAATGAAGAAGTAATTACAATGGGTAATTATAACTTAGGTAATTCCAGTGTATATGGATTTAATTTNGATGCAAATTATTCTTTTGATGAATATTTTTATTTGATTGGAAATCTTACTTATACCAAAGGTGATATTGTATATAATGATTATCCGATGCCATCAATCCCTCCATTATTTGGGTCTTTNAAACTAAGNTTTCAAAAAAATAATTTTAATATTCAATTGAAATATAAGTTTTCACAATCAAAATCGGCTGATGATTATAGTTTTGGTGGTGAAGACAGTTTAGATGAAACTCCTTTTGTTTATGAAGATGGAGAAATAAAATATTTGGGTATGCCTGAATGGGGAATTTTTCAACTATCATCATTGTTTAGAGTTTCAAAAAAAATGAAAGCTCAATTATTGCTGGATAATATATTCGATATACACTACAGAGAATTCGCTTCTGGAATTTCTTCACCTGGAAGATCTTTAAACTTAATGTTGATTTTTGATTAAGTATACCTTATAATCAATAAATTAGAGTAAAATTAAGTAAATTCGCATTTTTTATTTTTAATGTCATTTAAAGAATATAAAACATTAGATCTTACAGAAATTTCAAATAAGATTTCTGATTATTGGGACAAAGACAAAACTTTTGAAAAAAGTATTTCATCAAGAGATAATTCTGAAGATTTTGTTTTTTTTGAAGGGCCCCCTTCCGCCAATGGAATGCCTGGTATTCATCATGTTATGGCCAGAGCTATTAAAGATATTTTTTGCCGATATAAAACATTAAAAGGATTTAAAGTTAATAGAAAAGCAGGGTGGGATACACATGGATTGCCTGTAGAATTGGGTGTAGAAAAAGAATTAAATATTTCTAAGGAAGATATTGGAACCAAAATTAGTATTGAAGAATATAATGAAGCTTGTAAAAAAGCTGTAATGAAGTATACTGATGTTTGGAATAATTTAACTAAAAGAATAGGCTATTGGGTTGATATGGATAATCCATATATAACTTATAAATCAAAATATATTGAATCAGTTTGGTGGCTTCTTAAAAAACTTTATGATGATAATTTAATATATAAAGGATATAGTATTCAACCATATTCACCTAAAGCTGGTACTGGGCTAAGCTCACACGAATTAAACCAACCTGGTACTTATCAAGACGTTACAGATACAACTGTAACTGCTCAGTTTGAATGTGTATCAAATTCNTTACCTGATTTCTTGTCTNANTATTCTAAAATTTATGTTTTAGCATGGACAACTACTCCATGGACACTTCCCTCAAATACTGCGCTTACAATTGGAAAAAAAATTGATTATGTTTTAATTAAAACTTATAATTTATACACTCATAAAGCAATTAATGTGATAGTTGCTAAGGATTTAATTGGAAAGGTTTTTAAATCAAATTTTNTTGAAGTAAAAAGTGATGAAGAATTAATCTTTGATTCAATTAAAAATATACCTTATTTAATTTGTGAAANTTTTAAAGGAAAAGATATTTTAGAAGTTAAGTATCATCAACTTTGGGAAGATGCTCCTCTACCAGCAAATAACCCTGAAAATGCATTTAGAATTATATCTGGAGACTTTGTTACTACTGATGAGGGTACAGGTATAGTTCATACATCACCAACATTTGGTGCAGATGATGCTTTAGCAGCAAAAAATGCATCTCCTGAGGTTCCTCCAATGTTAGTTTATAATGAAGCGGAAGAACTTGTCCCGCTTGTNGATTTACAAGGAAAGTTTTTAAATTCTCTTAAAGGAATTGGGGGAAAGTATGTAAAAAATGAATATTATGATGATGGGCTTGCCCCAGAAAAATCAGTTGATATTGAAATAGCAATTAGACTTAAAGAAGAAAACAAGGCTTTTAGAGTAGAAAAATATACTCACAGTTATCCAAATTGTTGGAGAACTGATAAACCAGTATTGTATTATCCTTTAAACTCTTGGTTTATAAAAGTAACTGAAAGAAGAAATGAGTTAATAAAAAATAATTCTAAAATTAATTGGAAACCTAAGGCTACTGGTGAGGGTAGATTTGGAAATTGGTTAAATAATGCCAATGATTGGAATTTATCAAGATCTAGATTCTGGGGAATTCCTCTTCCGATTTGGGTTAGTGAAGATGGAAGTGAAACTAAAACTATAGGATCTGTGATTGAATTATATGAAGAAATTGAAAGATCAATTAGTAAAGGCTTTATGAAAACTAATCCTTTACATAAATTTAAAATAGATGATTTATCAGATGAAAATTATGATAATATTGATTTACATAAACATATTGTTGATAATATCATTTTGAGTTCAAATAATGACAAAAAAATGTTNAGAGAAAGNGATTTAATTGATGTTTGGTTTGACTCAGGGGCGATGCCTTATGCTCAATGGCATTATCCATTTGAAAATAAAGATTANATAGATAAACATAAATTCTTTCCAGCTGATTATATCGCTGAAGGTGTAGATCAAACACGTGGATGGTTTTATACTTTACACGTAATAGGTACATTAATATTCAAATCNAATAGTTATAAAAATGTAATATCCAATGGCCTAGTANTAGATAAAAATGGTCAAAAAATGTCAAAAAGACTTGGTAACGCTGTTGATCCTTTTGAAACATTAGACAAATATGGTCCAGACGCTACAAGATGGTATATGATTTCAAATTCAAATCCCTGGGANAATTTAAAATTTGATGTAAGCGGAATCGAAGAAGTGAGAAGAAAGTTTTTTGGCACAATTCATAATATTTATTCTTTTTTTAGTCTTTATTCGAACATAGATGGATTTGATTTAAATAGCAAACATGTTGATTATAATGATAGACATGAATTGGATCGATGGATTATTTCAGAACTTAATACTTTGATAAAGGAAGTTGAAGAGGCTTATAATAATTATGAACCCACTAAATCTGCAAGACTTATATCAAATTTTGTTCAGGATAACTTAAGTAATTGGTATGTTAGATTATCCAGAAGAAGATTTTGGAAGGGTGAATTTAATCAAGATAAAATTTCGGCATATCAAACTCTACATGAATGTTTAAGTAATATTTCCATTATTTCATCTCCTATTAGTCCATTTTATATGGATAATTTGTATCAGGATTTAAATAAAAATAATGGCTCTGTACACTTGTCAAATTATCCAATTTATAATGAAAATCTAGTTGATAAAGTTTTNGAAAGAAAAATTAGGCTTTCTCAGGAAATTTGTTCATTAGCATTATCATTAAGGAAGAAAGAAAAAATAAAAGTAAGACAACCATTACCAAAAATTTTGGTTCCTTTTAAAAATGAAGATGAAAAAAACACTTTAATTGAAATTTCTGAGTTTATCANATCTGAGATTAANGTTAAAGAAATCGAATTAATTTCAGATTCATCATCAATTCTTGTAAAAAAAGCTAAACCAAATTTTAAGGTTTTAGGGCCAAAATATGGTAAAAANCTCAAGGAAGTTGTGAATCAAATTAATTCTCTCAAAATTGATAAAATCAATGCTATTGACGACGGAGAATTGGTAGAAATAAGGTTAAATGATGTAGATTACACATTAAGTTCTGACGATGTTGAAATTTATTTTGAAGATATTGAAGGATGGCTTGTTGCTTCTGAAAATGGTAAAACTATAGCATTAGATACTTCAATAAATGAATCTTTAAAAAACGAGGGNATTTCTAGAGAAATTGTTAATAGAATCCAAAATTTAAGAAAAGAATCAAATTTTAATGTTAGTGATAAAATTATTATTGAATTAGAAAGAAATAATTTGATTGAAAAAGCTATTTTTGCNAATCTTGATTATGTAAAAAATGAAACTTTAGCTAAAGAATTAAATTTTTTAGATAATTTAGACTCGANATCTAAAATTGAATTTGATGATTTTAGTTTAGGTGTTAAAATTTATAAAATAAATTAAAAATGAATGATGATAATTTAGTTGTAAGATATTCTGATAAGGATTTAGCTCATTTTAGAAAAATTATTGAAGAGAAAATTTCTAAAGCTCAACACGATTTAGAATTGATTAGAAGTGCATATATGAATGATGGCAATAATGGAACTGATGATACTGCACCTACTTTTAAAGCTTTTGAAGAAGGATCGCAAACTATGTCAAAGGAAGCTAATACACAATTAGCTATTAGACAAGAGAAGTTTATTAGAGATTTAAAGAATGCAATCATAAGAATTGAAAATAAAACCTATGGAATCTGTAGGGTTACAGGAAAACTAATTTCTAAAAAGAGATTAGAGTTAGTTCCTCACGCGACTTTAAGTATAGAAGCTAAAAATAAAATGTCTTAAATATCTTTTGGAGAATANAAAGATTAGCTTAAAAACTTGCCTTTTAATTGTTTCTGGAATTTTGATTTTAGATCAAGTTCTTAAGGTTTACATAAAACTCAATTACTCTTTGACTTTTTATGGTGAACAAGCTATTATTGACTGGGGTTGGTTCAAATTGTTATTTATAGAAAATAGAGGAATGGCATGGGGAGCTAAGTTAAATGACTTTCTTCCTTTCATTGATGATAAATCTGCTAAANTTTTTCTTACTCTTTTTAGAATTGTTGCTATTGGCTTTTTATTCTATTGGTTAAAAAATATAGTCAAAGAAAACAGCAATAAACTTTTGGCTATATGTCTGTCATTAATACTTGCTGGTGCCATTGGAAATGTAATTGACTCTGTTTTTTACGGTTATTTATTTACTGAAAGCTATTTTGAAGTAGCTAAATTCTCCCCTGGAAATGGTTATGAAGGTATTTTTTATGGAAATGTTGTTGATATGTTTCAGTTTCCACTATTTACATGGACTTGGCCTGATTGGTTCCCTTTTTCAGCTGGTGAAGAATTTACCTTTTTTGAACCAGTTTTTAATATTGCTGATTCCGCAATCTCCATTGGTATAATTATGATGATTGTATTTAATAAAAGTTTTTTTAAAAACTAAAAACTTTTTCNGGAGTTACACAGTAGTCAAGACTTTGATCAAATTCTTTTTTTTCAACTGTTTCTTCAGGTCCAAAAAANGATAATCCAACTTTAATAATATTATTTTTTTGATTACTTAAAAATCTATCATAAAAACCTTTTCCGTAACCAACTCTATTTCCCTTCTTATCATAAGCTAATAAAGGAATAAAAATTACATCTATATTTTCTTTAAATTCTTTACCATTAATTGGCTCAGGAATACCATACTTATTTTTTTTCAGTAATGTTTCTTCATTGAAAATATAGGATTTCATGGACAGATTATTAAAATCAGATTTAGAAATTAATATTTCTTTGTCTTTGCCAATTAAAATATTTATGATTGGTGTTGTATCAACCTCAACTTTATTTTGAATTGATAAAAAAATATGAAAAAAATTAAANTCCCATATGGGTAGATTTAATGCATTATTAGCAATCGAAATACTTTTAGAAACCAATTGTTCGTTATCTAATTTTTCTCTTAGTTTAAAATATTTCTTTCTGGCTTCAATTTTGTTCATATTGGTAATACAAATAAATAATTATTTTAGTTAAGTGGCCGTGTCTACTAAAATTATTTTGAAAACAATTCCAGAAGATCCTGGTGTATATCAATTTCTGAGCAGTGATAAAAGCATCATATATGTTGGAAAAGCTAAAAATCTAAAAAAAAGAGTAAGCTCATATTTTCAAAAAAATATTAAATCTAGAAAAACATTAAACCTAGTAAAAAATACAAAATATGTTGAGCATGTTGTTGTTCATTCTGAATCAGATGCTCTTCTTCTTGAAAATTCACTAATTAAAAAAAATCAACCTAAGTATAACATCTTATTAAGAGATGATAAGACCTATCCATGGATATGTATTAAAAATGAACCTTTTCCTAGAGTTTTTGTTACTAGAAAATTAGTAAAAGATGGATCTCAGTATTTTGGACCATTTACAAGTTTTAAGACAATTAATACTATTATGGGTATTATAAAACAACTTTATTCACTTAGAAACTGCAATTATAATTTATCTAGTAAAAACATCGAACAGAAAAAGTTTAAAGTTTGTCTAGAATACCATCTTGGAAATTGCCTTGGAGGTTGTGAGGGTAAGGAAAGTCTTGAAGATTATGAAAAAAACATTCTTGCAATAAAGCAAATTCTAAAAGGGAATGTAAATGAATCCAAAAGGAATTTTAAAAAGGAAATGATAAAATTTTCTAATAATCAAGAATATGAAAAAGCACAAAAAATCAAAGAAAAAATTCAGCTTTTAGAAAACTACCAGTCAAAATCAACTGTAGTTAGTTCGAAGCTTAATAATATAGACGTATTTAGCATAATTTCAGATTCTGAATCGGCTTTTGTAAACTTTTTACAAGTTGCACATGGAAAAATTATAAGATTTCATAATCAAGAAGTAAAAAAGAAACTTAATGAAGATGATGAAAAAATACTTAGCCTTATGATTTTAAGTATAAGAGAAAAATATAATTCAACTTCAAAAAATATTATAAGTCATATTAACCTTGAAAATCAAATTAATTTAAAATTCATCATACCAAGATCTGGTGATAATAAAAANTTATTGGATTTNTCCATTAAAAATGCAAAAGCNTTTCGATTTGAAAGAAATAAACAAACTCAACTTGTTGATCCTGAAAGACACATAAATAGAATAATGGAACAAATGAGGATAGATTTAAAGATGAAAGAAGAGCCCAGACACATTGAATGCTTTGATATATCAAATATTCAGGGAACAAATAATGTAGCTTCNTGTGTTGTCTTTATAAATGGTAAGCCTTCAAAAAAATTATATAGAAAATTTAATATTAAAACTATTGATGGTCAAAATGATTTTGGTTCAATGCAGGAGGTTGTCTTTAGAAGATATAAAAGGCTATTGGATGAAAAACAGGATTTGCCAAATCTTATAGTAATTGATGGAGGAAAAGGTCAATTGAGTTCTGCAGTTAAAAGTCTAAAAGAACTCGATTTAGATAATAAAATATCTGTTCTTGGAATCGCCAAAAGACTAGAAGAACTATATTTCCCTAATGATTCAATTCCTCTCTATTTAAATAAGAAATCTGAAACATTAAAAGTTATCCAACAATTAAGAAATGAAGCTCACAGATTTGGTGTTAGTTTTCATAGGGATAAAAGATCTAAATCATCACTTTCATCTGGCCTTGATAATATACATGGTATTGGAGAAAATACTAAAAATAAGTTGTTAAAGAAATTTAAATCTATTTCTAAATTAAAAAAGGCTGATGAAAAAGAAATTATAGATTTAATAGGTAAATCCAAAGCCGAAAAAGTCATGAACTATTTGAAGGAAAGCGTCTAGTTTTTTAATTTTGTGAAGTTGAAAAAATTCTTATTCATCATATTTTCACATTTATTCTTATATATATCAAGTGGCTATGCTCAAAATCTCAACTCTGATTTTGTTCCTGATAGTCTGTATAATAAATCATTTAATTCTTATAAATCAGGTGAGTTTTTTGAATATAAACTTCATTATGGTTTTTTAAACGCAAGCTATGCTTCACTTGAATTAAAAAAGGAAATTCTTAATGACTCGTTGGTATATCGGGCTACTGCTATTGGACGAACGACTGGTTTAGCTAGGTTATTCTACAGGGTTGATGATCTTTATGAAGCTTTTTTTCCATTAGAAAAAGTTAAACCNCTAAAATCAATAAGAGATATCTATGAAGGGGGTTATGTAAGAAAAGCTGAAACAGTATATGACGATAAAAATAAGACAGCAACCATTTTAAACAAGATCACTAACGAGGAAAGAGTTATAAAACTTGAATCAGGATATCAAGATATCATCTCAACTTTCTATTTCCTAAGAAAGCATTTAGATATTTCTAAATTAAAGGAAGGTGATATTATATTTGTAAATATCTTTTTTGCCTCTCAAAATTATCCATTTAAGATGAAATATTTAGGTATTGAAAGAATTAAGACTAAATTTGGATTGATTGAGTGTTTAAAATTAAAACCTTTCATGGAAGCAGGAAGAGTTTTTAGGAGTAACGAAGGAATAGACCTTTGGGTTACAAATGATGAAAACAGAATTCCGGTAAAAGTCAAAGCCAATTTAAGAGTAGGTACAATTGTGGCTGATTTAACTTCATTTAGAGGAATTACAAACCCTTTTAAAATAATAGTTGATGATTAAGCGTTTTTTACAAATATTTATTCTTTTAACGCTTATACAGTCCTGTGGAAGTGAAGAAAAAAAGACAACTAAGATTATACCTGTTAAAAAAGAAAAAATCGTAAAAGAATTTGGTTTTACTCTTAATGATTTTAATGTTAAAAAAGATACAATTAACAGAGGNGATTCTTTTGGTTTAATATTGGAAAATAATAATCTTTTTTATCCAAAAATATTCAATATAGTTTCAGAGGTTAAAAAAGTTTTTGATATAAGAAAAATTAATATTGGCAGACCATATACTATTTTATCATCAAAGGATTCACTTAACAGTCCAGAATACTTTATTTATCAACCAAATTCAATTGATTATATAGTTGTTTCACTAAAGGACTCTTTATGGGCTCAAAAAAGACAGAAGGAAGTTAAATTAATTGAAAAAGAAGCCTCTGGAGTAATAAAAAGTTCATTAGCTGAAACTATGCAAGATCTAAAACTTAGCCCTTTACTAACCAATGAACTTTCCGAAATTTATGCTTGGAATATTGATTTTTTTAGNCTGGAAAAAGGTGATAATTTTAAAATATTATATACTTCAAAATATATAGATGACTCTACTTACATAGGACTAAATAGAGTTCACAACGCTTATTTTGAACATAGAGGAAAACCTTTTTATGCAATAGAATTTCAAACGGATAGCTTAAGAGGCATGTATGAATACTTTGATGAAAATGGAAAAAATTTAAGAAGAGCTTTCTTATTATCTCCAGTTCAGTTCAGTAGAATATCATCAAGATATAATTTAAGACGAAAAATTGCATATTATGGACGAATTAAGCCTCATTATGGAACTGATTTTGCCGCACCCGTTGGTACTCCAATTAGAGCAACAGCTGATGGAACAGTTGTAAAGTCAGGCTATACNAGAGGGAATGGCTATTATGTTACCGTTAGTCATAATTCAACATATTCAACACAATATTTACACATGAATAAAAGAGGATTAAAAGTAGGGACTAAAGTAAAGCAAGGAGATAAAATTGGTGAAGTTGGAATGACAGGATATACATCTGGACCTCACGTNTGTTATAGATTTTGGAAAAATGGNAAACAGGTTGANCCNTTGAAACAAAAATTACCTGAAGCAAAGCCTATATCTAATGAATTAAAGGAAATATATTTAACATATATGAATCCTATTAAAAATAGACTTGATAGTATAGAATCAAGTGTTAACTTTGAACAAAATTCTATCCCTTANTATGGCATTAGACAGAATTAATCCAACAACTACAAATTCNTGGAAAAAGCTTGAAAGCTTNAATTCAAAAATTGATATNAAAAGTTTATTTGAAAANGATGATTCTAGATCAGAAAAATATTCAATTTCATTTGGNAACATGTTTGTCGACTTCTCAAAAAATTTAGTTGATGATGAAATTTTAGAAAGTCTTTTAAAACTTTCTAATGAATGTAATTTAAAGGAAGCTATAGAAAAACAATTCAAAGGAGATGAAATAAATGAAACTGAAGGAAGAGCTGTATTACATACTGCTCTAAGAAGTTTTGATAAAAACAGTGCTTTTAACCAAGACATAATTAACGATAGAAATAAAATTCAAAAATTTTCAGATGATATAATTAATGGTCGTCTTTTAAGTAGCAGTGGTAAACAATTTACTGATGTTGTTAATATCGGTATTGGTGGATCAGACTTGGGTCCAGTAATGGTAGTAGAAGCTTTAAAATACTATAAAACCAGATTAAACATTCATTTTGTGTCCAATGTAGATGGAGATCACGTTAATGAAGTTATTAAAAATTTAAACCCAGAAACTACATTTTTTATCATTGTATCAAAAACATTTACTACACAAGAAACCATTTCTAATGCTTTAACAATTAAAAAATGGTTTTGTGAAAAGCTAAGTGAAAAAGATATTCAGTCTCATTTTGCTGCTGTTTCAACCAACTTGAGTGCAATCAAAGATTTTGGAATAAATTCGGACTTTGTTTTTCCTATGTACAACTATGTTGGAGGAAGATTCTCTTTATGGGGAACAGTAGGTCTTTCGATTTCACTTGCAATTGGGTTCAAAAACTTCGAAAAATTACTTAGAGGGGCAAATGAAATGGACCTGCATTTCAAAAATGAGCCTAACGAAAAAAATATTCCAATCATGTTAGCATTGATTAGTATATGGTATAATAACTTTTTAAATGCTGAATCTGAAGCTATCATCCCTTACAGTGAATATTTAAAATATTTACCCAATTATTTACAACAAGCTATTATGGAAAGTAATGGTAAGAGTGTAGATAGAAATGGAAAGAAAATTGATTATCAAACCGGAAATATAATTTGGGGAGGAACTGGTACAAATTCACAACATGCTTTCTTTCAATTAATTCATCAGGGTACAAAGCTAATTCCTTGTGATTTTATTGGGTTTAAAAATTCTCTGTATGGAAATATTGATCACCACAACAAACTTCTTTCAAATTATATTGGACAAACTGAAGCTTTATTAAATGGAAAAGACATGGACGAAGTTCAAGATGAGTTGATTAAATCAGGAACTTCAAATGATAAATTAAATGAAATTGCTCCTTTCAAAGTGTTCGAAGGAAATAAACCATCTAATTCAATAATTTTTGACAAATTAACACCTGAATCGTTTGGAAAGTTAGTTTCCATGTATGAGCATAAAATATTTACTCAAGGTGTAATTTGGAATATCTTCAGTTATGACCAGTGGGGTGTAGAATTAGGCAAAAAATTAGCAGCTAAGTTATTAACAGAACTTGAAACTGGTGAAATAAAAAATCACGACAAATCAACGAAATCCCTTCTAAAAAAGTTAAAAAGTTAATTCACTTAATTTTTAAGTTTAAAAAAAAGTAAAATTTTATGATTTTATGTTCATAAAATTAACATGCAATTAATAAATCATGTTAAAATTTTCTTAATATTTGCGGTAAATCAAAACTATTCATAAATGAAAAAATTTACTTTATTTATCGCTGCGTTATTCCTTGGTGGAATTATGTATGCACAAAATAACGTATCTGGTGTTGTTGTTGATGGCGAACTGGGGACTAGTCTTCCAGGAGCTTCAATTGTAGTTAAAGGAACAAATAATGGTGTTTCTTCTGACTTTAATGGTCAATTCTCAATTGATGCTATGCCGGGGTCAACACTTGTAATAACTTACATTGGATACGATACAGCTGAAGTTACTGTTGGTGATAGCGCTGAACTGGGTGTTATTGAATTAGCTCCTGGTGCTGATGTATTATCTGGGGTAACTGTTTTTGGTACTATTGACCTTGCAAAAGACAGAGAAACACCAGTCGCAGCATCAACATTAACAGCCAACGAAATTGTTGAAAGAGTTGGTAATTTAGAGCTTCCTCAGCTATTAAATTCAACTCCAGGAATTTATTCAACAATGCAAGGTGCTTTTGGTGATGCAACAGTAAGACTTAGAGGTTTTAGACAAGAAAACATTGCTGTTTTAATTAATGGTATGCCAGTTAACGATATGGAATGGGGTGGTGTTTATTGGAGTAACTGGGCAGGACTAAGTGATGTTACTTCAGCAATGCAAGTTCAAAGAGGACTTGGATCTGCAAAACTACCAATTCCATCTGTGGGTGGTACAATCAATGTTGTTACTAAATCTACTGAATTAACTCAAGGTGGTAAAGTTGCCGCGACTGTTGGAAACGATGGTTATTTAAAAACTGTTTTAACTTACAACACTGGTGTTAGCGACTCAGGTCATGCATTTTCTGCTTCTTTTAGTAGAACAGCTGGTGATGGATATGTTGACGGAACACCATTTGAAGGATACGCTTACTTCTTAGGATATGGTTATAGAAAACCTGATGGAAAACATAACCTTCAATTTATTGTAACTGGAGCTCCTCAAGTTCACGGTCAAAGAACTACAAGTTATTATAACATGGCTACTCTTGCTGACTACCAAAAGTATGGTATCAAGTATAATTACAATTATGGTTTAAGAAATGGCGAAGGATTTAACATGAGAAATAATTATTATCACAAGCCTATTGCATCTCTAAACTGGGAACACAAAATTAATAGCAAGACATCTTTGTCTGCTACTGCATATGCTTCTGTCGGAAGAGGTGGAGGATCTGGAGATTTAGGAAGAATGGGGACTTACTTTAGTAGCTCAAGATTTAGAGATCCAAGAACTGGATATGTAATGTGGGATGAAATAGTTAAATCTAACGGTGGTGGAGTTGCTAATTTAAGTAATGGTAGAACTTTTTCAAATTCTTTAGATGCAGCTACTGGACTATATATTGTTAATGATGAATACGGCCCAAGATCAATAAGAAGAAATGGTGTAATTCAAAGAAATTCTGTAAACTCTCACAACTGGTTTGGAGCAATTGGAAATTTAAATACCGAATTAGCGG
>NZOB01000008.1 GCA_002693085.1 Flavobacteriaceae bacterium
AAATACAATATGTTTTTTGAAGAAGGATATTATAAGTGCAAAGGATGTGGTAATAAACTTTTTGATAGTAAATCAAAGTTTAACAGTGGATGTGGTTGGCCTAGCTTTGATAAGTGTATTGATGGTTCAATTATTTATAAAGAAGATAAGTCTCTAAGTAGAATAAGAACTGAAATATTATGTGCAGAATGTAACGGTCATTTAGGCCATGTATTTGATGATGGACCAACAGANACNGGAGCCAGATACTGCGTTAATTCTGCAAGCTTAAATTTTAATAAAAAATAAATTATGGATAAATATGATGTAATTGTNATTGGAAGTGGCCCNGGTGGATATGTAACGGCTATTAGAGCTTCTCAACTTGGTTTTAATACGGCTATAGTTGAGAAAGAAAGTCTTGGAGGTATTTGTTTGAATTGGGGCTGTATTCCAACTAAAGCGTTACTTAAATCTGCAGAGGTTTATAATTATTTAAAAAAATCAGAAGATTATGGGATATCTGCAGAGAATGTTTCTAGTGATTTTGATAAAGTTATAAACAGAAGTAGATCAGTTGCTGATACAATGAGTAAAGGAGTTAATTTTTTAATGAAAAAAAANAAAATTANTGTTATTANAGGNCATGCAACNATTAATTCAGATAAAACAATAACTATTCAAGACAAAAAAGATNCNTANATAATNAGTGGTTCTCATGTTATTATAGCTACTGGTGCAAGGTCAAGAGAAATNAATAGTCTTNTTCAGAATGGAAAAAATATTATTGGATACAGAGANGCTATGACATTAGAAAAACAACCCAAAGACTTAATTATAGTTGGNTCTGGAGCTATTGGTGTTGAATTTGCNTATTTCTATAACAGTCTAGGAACTAATGTCACCTTAGTTGAATACTTGCCTAAAATTGCACCATTAGAAGATGATGATATTTCTAAAGAGTTNCAAAAAATACTNAAAAAACAAGGTNTCAAAATAATGACATCCTCAGAATTGATTGAATCAGAAGCTNCTAAAGATAAAGTTGATGTNAAAATTAAAGATCCTAATGGTGAAATAATTAATNTGACAGCTGATGTAGTATTAAGTGCTGTTGGAATTAAATCAAATATTGAAGGTTTAGGATTAGAAAACCTGGAAATTAAAACAGAAAAAGATAAAATACTAGTTGATGATTTTTATAAAACAAATGTTGATGGATTTTATGCAATCGGAGATGTTGTAANNGGTCCAGCACTAGCGCATGTTGCNTCAGCTGAGGGAATCACATGCATTGAAAAAATTAAAGGAATGAGTGTGAACCCACTTGATTATGGAAATATTCCAGGATGTACTTATTGTAAACCTGAAATTGCATCAGTTGNACTTACAGAAAAACAAGCAATAGAAAATGGTTTTGATATAAAAGTTGGCAAATTCCCATTTACTGCAAGNGGAAAAGCTCAATCTTCTGGAAATTCTGAAGGATTTGTAAAAGTTATATTTGACTCAAAATACGGTGANTGGCTTGGGTGTCATATGATTGGAAGTAACGTAACCGAAATGATTTCAGAAGCNGTAGTTGGTAGAAAATTAGAAACAACTGGTCATGAGATTTTAAAAGCTGTCCATCCTCATCCGACATTAAGTGAGGCAGTCATGGAAGCAGTTGCAGATGCCTACGATGAAGTGATTCATCTGTAAAATATTTAATTAATAAAGCTATTTATTGCAAGATCATAACTCTTTAATCCAAACCCCATAATAATTCCTTTTGCATGAGGTGCAATATATGAGATATGCCTATAATCTTCTCTAGAAATTGTATTAGAGATATGAACTTCAACTAATGGAGTTTTTATGGATCTAACAGCATCAGCAATTCCAACAGATGTATGAGTATAAGCTGCAGCATTCAAAATAATACCGTCAAAATCAAATCCAATTTCTTGTATTTTATTAATTAATTCCCCTTCAACATTAGATTGAAAATAATGTAAATCAATACTTGGGAAATTTGTCTTAAGCTCATCAAAATAGGTTTCAAAACTAACATCACCATAAACATCTTTTTCTCTCAAACCAAGTAGATTTAGATTAGGACCATTTATTATTTGTATTTTCATAAATTATAGTTTTGAACTTGTAAAAATATCACTATTTGACATGAATTGGCAATCATTACTCAAAGATTTTAAAAATTTTTTAAAATTTGAAAGAAATCTTTCTGATAATACCATTGAAAGTTATGGCCTTGATATTTTAAAATTAATTAATCACTCTAAAGAGAATAAATTATCATTAAAAGTAAATAGCATCAAAAACTCTGATATAAGAGAATTTATTTTTCAACAATCAAAACAACTAAGTTCAAATAGTCAATCAAGGTTAATTTCATCGTTAAAAAAATTCTTTGATTACCTAATTATTGAAAAAATAATAAATGAAAATCCTGTTGATAATATAGAATATCCAAAAATAGGTTTAAGAATACCTAATACTTTAACAACATCTGAAATAGATGAAATAATTAACTTTTTAGGTAAATCAAAAAAAAATAGTGCAAGAAACACTGCAATTACTGAGGTTTTATATAGTTGTGGATTAAGAGTTTCTGAATTAATTAATATTACTATATCGGATATTTTTTTTGATGAGTTTTTGATTAAAATTTTAGGAAAAGGTAATAAAGAAAGGTTTGTACCGATGAGTAAAATGGCAAAAGAGATGATTAAAGAATATATAAATACTGAAAGATTTAATATGGTTCCAAAAAAGGGTCAGGAAGATATTCTTTTTCTAAATAACAGAGGAAAAAAACTATCAAGAATAATGATTTACACAATTTTAAATATTGCAAAGAGAGGAATAAGAAGTAAAAAGAAGATTAGTCCTCACATTTTAAGACACTCATTTGCAACTCATTTAATTGAAAATGGTGCTGATATTTCTAGTATACAGAAGATGCTTGGACACTCAAATATTATAACGACAGAAAGGTATTTACATGTAAGTAAAAAGCATTTGATAGAAACCGTTGAAAAGTTTCATCCTAAAAAAAANTAAACATTTAANTTAAACCCTTTGCCATGGATATTTTCTATGGAAATATTGGAATCTTTTTTTAGGTATTTTCTAATTTTTGTAACATAAACATCCATGCTTCTTGANGTAAAATAATTATCATCATTCCAAATCTTAACTAAAGCTTCTTCTCTNGAGGTTAAATCATTTTGATTTTCAAGTANCAAATTCAAAAGCTTAGATTCCTTTGGGGACAANGTAATCTCATCTTCNTTTTTAAACTTAAGAGTTCTAAACTTTGAGTTGAANGTAAAATCTGAAAATNTATACTTAATCTTTAAATCCTTAATTGTATTATCAATAATTTTCCTTTTGAAAATAGATTTGATTTTTAATAAAAGAACTTCCGAATCAAAAGGTTTAATNAGGTAATCATCAGCACCAATCTTAAAACCTCTTATCATATCATCNTTNAGAGATTTTGCTGTAAGAAATATTAATGGTATTTGNTCATCTATCGCTCTAATTTCTTCTGCTAAAGTAAATCCATCTTTATATGGCATCATAACATCCAATATGCACATATCATAGGAATGTTTTTTAAATTTTTCTAAACCTTCAATTCCATTTCTTGCAAGAGTTGTGTTGTATGAATGAAGCCTCAGGTAATCATTTAGGATNGAACCAAAATTTTGATCNTCTTCTACAAGTAATATGTTTTTCTTAATTGACATTCAAAGAAATATTAAAGGTTGTACCCTTTTCTACCTCACTAATAACAGAAATCATGCCACCATGTAGATCAATAATNTTCTTAACATANGAAAGGCCTAATCCATGACCCTTAACATTATGAATATCACCTTTAGTTTCTCTATAAAAATTATCAAAAATTTTAGATTTTACATTTTTTGACATACCTATACCTTTATCAGTAATACTGACAACTATATTTTTATTTTTTAAATAAGTCTTAATATTTATAGAAGGACTATTCATCGAATATTTAATTGAATTTTCTAGAANATTAACAAAAACATTAACCATTTCAGATTTAGCAGCTAATATTTCAGGTAAATTATCACTATAATCTCTAACAATACTTCCATTGCTATTCTTTAAAAGTAGATCAACACTTTTTATTGATTTATCAATTACAGTATGAATATTAATTATCTCTTTATTTAAATCTATTTTTTTATTTTCAAGTTGAGAGATTTTTAATACATTCTCAACCTGAAAATTCATTCTTTTATTTTCTTCTCCAATTATATTTAAATATTTTTTAACCAATTGAGTATTATTCTTAACTTTTTCATTTTTCACAGCATTAATTGCCAAATCAATGGTTGCAATTGGAGTTTTAAACTCGTGNGTCATATTATTTATAAAATCTGTTTTCATTTCTGAAATATTCTTCTGCTTTATTGAACTAAATATGGTTACCGAAAAAGAAATAATAATAATTAATGTAAANAATACAGATAAAATAATTAAAAAAGAAATAGAAGATCTGACATAAGATGTTCTGTTAGGAAAACCNACTACAAGAGAAAANGTAGATTCTCCTTTATCATTTTGAAATAATGGCATTGAATACTTTTCAATATTTTCAAGGTTAGTATATCTGTCAGATCCAACTTTTGTAGCTAACTCACCGTCAAATATTCGATAATCATAGTCAAGGTCTAAATCTCTCAATTTAAACTCCCTTTGGAGTAATAATTCTATCTCAACATTATTAACTCTCTTATGAATAGGTTTCAAATTAGCTAAATCACTAAAGACTGATTCGTATTTAGCTCTATCAATTAAAGACATTTTTTCAACTCTTTGAAGTCTTTCAATTGAACTCATATTTTGCATCTCTCTGTCAAAAGCATCATCAATTATTGTTGTAGTTTTAAGACTCTTGTAATCTAATATTGATGTTGAATCTTGATTTTTTGGTTCTAACAAGCTAGTGGTAATATCATAATCCTCTTCGAGAATACCATGTGAGTATACAAAAGTTTGATTAGTGTTTTGATTTCTATTTATATATTGAAAAACTGATGTTAATTGTGATTCTTTTGGTTCACCTATGCTATCAATTAATTTTTGGTAGACAGCAATATAGTCCCTCATTTCCCTGTCCTTTATTGTTTCAGTGACTGATTTTAAAGCTTGGTTTACATTTATTGAAAATTGTCTTTCNTTNTTNTCAATCGTGGTTTTAATCCAAAAGCTTTGAACTAAAATAATTCCGATTAACGCAACAGACATTAACAGAATAAGAGGGAAATACTTATTTTTTTTCATCAGCNAAAATTATATTTTCAATAATTTCAATTGTAATTCTTTTAGTNTCTCGCTTATCAATATTCTCAATATGATAATTTGCTAAATCTATTTTTTTTTTATAATCTATCTGAGAATTAATTCTATTTTTNACTTCTTCAAATTCTAAATTATCTCTTGACATGATTCTTTCNATTCTAATATTTNNAGGGCAAGTTATTAAAATATTATAATCATTTTTCNTAAAGTTATCNTAATCAAATAGCAATGCTGATTCATAAACTGTATTACTATTAGAATTTTTCTTTAAAAAATCATTGTAGTTTTCAAAAACTTGTGGATGAACAATCTTATTAATTTTATCTAGTTTTTTATAATTTGAAAAAATAATNTCAGAAATGTATTTCGTATTTAAAATATTATCTATGTATGAAAGCTCACCAAATTCAGATATTATTGATCTCTTTACATTTTGATTTTTATTTAAAATATTCTTTGCCTCAAAATCAGAATTATAAATTTTAAAATTATANTCTTTAAAAATTGAACACACAAAGGATTTNCCTGAACCGATACCTCCAGTAATACCAATTCTCATCATTAAAATATTAAGATTTATTAGAAATAATATCAATTATTTCCTGGCTAACACCTACATTACTGAAGCCTCCATCATGAAATAGATTTTGTAAAGTAACTTTTTTTGTTAAATCTGAAAAAAGTGTAATGGTATAATCTGCACATTCNTCAGCAGATGCATTTCCTAGAGGAGACATTTTTTCAGCATAATTAATAAAACCATCAAAGCCAGTTACTCCTTTACCCGCTGTTGTAGGAGTCGGTGACTGACTAATTGTGTTAACTCTAACTTTCTTTTCCTTACCAAAAAAATATCCAAAACTTCTAGCAATTGACTCTAAATATGCTTTGTTATCAGCCATATCATTGTAGTTTGGAAATACTCTTTGAGCTGCCATATAAGAAAGAGCAACTATACTACCCCACTCGTTCATTGCATCCATTTTATATAGACTTTGTAATAATTTATGAAATGAGACTGCTGAAACATCCCAACCTTTAGTTAACCAGTCATGATTCAAATCAGTATAATGTTTGCCTTTTCTAACATTTACTGACATACCAATTGAATGTAATACAAAATCAATTTTATTATTAAAATGATTTAAGGTTTTTTCAATTAAATTTTCTAAATCTTCAACTCTAGTAGCATCAGCAGGAATGACTAATGAACTTGTTTTTTTTGCTAAATCATTAATGGTACCCATCCTCATGGCTACAGGCGCGTTAGTCAAAACAAATTCACCACCTTGCTCATTTACTTTTAAAGCAGTTTTCCATGCAATTGAGTTTTCATCTAGGGCACCGAAAATAATACCCTTTTTACCTTTTAATAAATTATTGCTCATAATTTAATTTTATTTAAATATAATTATTTAAGAAGTTCTTCAGCTTGATTTAAAGCAGAATTAGTTATTTTTTTTCCAGATATCATACTAGCAATTTCAGAAACTCTTTCTTTATCTGAAAGTTTAACTATACTAGTAGTAGATTTTCCATTATCACTTGCTTTCACGACTTTGAAATGATAATCTCCTTTAGAAGCAACTTGAGCAAGATGAGTAATTGATAGAATCTGAATCTTATTGCTCATTTCCTTCATCAAAAATCCAATAGATTCAGCAATTTCAACACTTGTTCCAGAATCAATCTCATCAAATATGATTGTAGGTAAACTGTTCTTTTTTGCAAATACTGATTTTATAGCTAGTAATATTCTTGATTTTTCACCACCAGAAGCAATTTTTGCTAAGGGTTTCAATTCAATTGTTTTTCCTGGTGAGTATAATACATTGAGGTTGTCAATTCCGAAACTATTTAATTTTTCTTCTTTGATAAATTCAAATCTTATCAAACATCCTTTAAGAGACAATAAAGAAAAGATTTTTTCTATTTCGTTTTGAAGACCATCAGCAGTTTTCAATCTATTACTATATATTTGATTAGCTTCTTTAGTTAAGTCCTTTTCGATATTTAATATTTCTAAATTAAGTTTATCAATTTCACTGTCAATATAATCAGTACTCTCTACTTTNTCATTTAATTTATTTTTAACCTCAATTAATTGACTTATCGAGTTGACATTATGTTTGTTTTCTAATTNCTGAATTTTAAAAAGTCTAGACTGAATTGTATCAAATTTTTCAGAGTCAAATGTTAGTTGTTCAGAATGCGAAGAAATAGATTCAATAATNTCTGTAGTTTCTATAAAGACTTTTTCAAATCTTGAATCAATATCTTTAAATTGAGAAGAAAAATCAGAAATTTTTTTTAAAATATTAAGAATTGAAGTTAATCTCTCGATTAAATTATTATTTTGACCACCAATTAAGATATTTAATTCATCAAAACTTGATTGAATTTTTTCATAATTTTTTAGTGAATTATATTCATTTTGTAATTTTTCCTTTTCATTTGAANCTAAATTTAATGTCTTAATCTCATTTAAAAGAAACAAATTATAATCATANTCTTTTATTATATTTTGTTTCTTTTCTTTTAAAATATTATAATCTATTTTTTTTTGATTTAATTGATTAAACATTTTTTTAAATTCAAAAACTTTCTTTTCCTGATTAGCAAAAAAATCAATGAAATTGTAAAAAAAAGATTTATAAGAAAGAATNTCATTTTGGTTCTGACTATGAATATCAATTAAATATGAACTAATTTTCTTTAATATTTCAATTTTTACTGGTGAATCATTTATGAAAGCTCTNGATTTTCCATTTCTTAAAATTTCTCTTCTTATTATAGTNTCTGTNCTATANTCAAGATCNTTANNNATAAAAAAATTTTTAAGATTATAATCNGANATATTAAATATTGCCTCAATAGTACATTTATCTTTTTTTGGNCCAACAATTTTNTGATCAATTCTGTTTCCTAAAAGTTGATTAATTGCTCCTAGTAAAATTGATTTTCCTGAACCTGTTTCTCCTGTAATTATNGAAAGGCCATCATTAAATTCAATAGATAATTNATCTATCAAAATATAATTTCTTATTTCTAANTTTTGNAGCAATACTAAAAATTTAAAGTTTANTCCATTTACTTGAATAAAATGGAGCTATTTTATTTAAAATTAATTTAATTTCTTCAATATTAATGATATCTAAATCATTATTGAAAATATTATAAATCTCNTTATTCTTTGATTGAAAAAATATTTCTTTCAAAATTGAATTTGGTCGATATCTATCTATTTTGGAGAACAATTCTATTGTTGTTTTGATATTTGAAATCCCTTTTTCTTTGTCTGAAACCATCAAATCAATTCCATTTCTGTAATAGTTATAATTTATTTTCTTAATTATATCATAATTATTTGAAATTAAATTATCTACTAACCAATATTTATTAATTCTACCGCCNTTATTTGATGAACTCCATGTTGAGCTAATTGAAAGATTAAATGCCTTATCNAGAATTTCTTTAGCTTCTTTATATGAGTTAGCACCTGAATTTTCTTTAAANGAATCCATATCATAGCCTATTATAATCNTTGAATAAAAAGATAAAAGAGAAGANAANTCACTTGTAAATCTAGAATCAGAATAAATAATGGGTTCATTAGATTGATATTTAAATTTAATTCCAATGTCTCTAAATAAAAAATTTGAAGATTTATAACTTGAATTAAAACCTTGTCTTAATGAATTAATATCAAGGTTAACATTAAATTCATTGTTTTCATAACTATTAATAGTAAAAATAAAACTACAGTCTATTTTTTGAATTAAACTATATGAATCACTTGAAAATCTATTAGAATTAAGAAACTGATAAACTGAACTTTGAAAATCATTAAAAACTTGTTTATCAGTTTGATTGACCAAATTAGAATTAACAACAACTTCTGCATTTAATTCCTGTGAGAATGACTTATAAAATGAAAGAAATAATAATATATTATAAATTAAGAATTTCATTAAGTATTTCTTCTGAAATTTCATCTTTAGATTTGAGGCTAAATTCAGTTGATTTAGTTTCAGTAATAAATGTAACTTGATTTGTATCAAAATCAAAACCTGCACCCTTGTGATTTAATGAATTCATCACAATAGCATCTAACTTTTTTCTAACCAACTTAGATTTAGCATTTTCTAATTCGTTATTTGTTTCCAACGCAAAGCCAATTATTTTTTGATTCTTATTTTTCATTTTAGCTAAATGAGAAATAATATCCTTATTGGGAGTTAAATTTAAATTAAGATTTGAAAGATTATCTTTCTTAATTTTTTCTTTATTTATATTTTCTGGCTTAAAATCAGATACTGCAGCAGACATTATACAAATGTCTACATTTGGAAAAATTTCAACACATTCATCATACATTTCATCAGCAGAAATAACTTTTTTAATTTCAACATCGAATCCTTTAACACTTTCATTTGAAGGTCCTGATATTAAAAAAACCTTTGCCCCCATTTCTGAGGCTTTTTTTGCTAAACTGAAACCCATTTTACCACTAGAAAAATTACCAATAAACCTTACTGGATCAATCATTTCATATGTTGGACCTGCGGTAATAAGAATTTTTTTTTCAAAAAAAACTAATTCTTTTTTTACTGTATTTTTAAAAAATTNGATAATTAATTCAGGTTCTTCTAACCTACCCTTTCCATGCATTCCACTGGCAAGATAACCAGAGGATGGTTCAATAAAATAATGACCTCTATCTTTTAAAATTTCAATATTTTTCTGATTNGAATCATCTTTATACATTTCTAGATCCATTGCAGGAGCAAAAAAAACTTTGGATTTATATGACATATAGGTTGCTACAAGTAAATTATCAGCATTTCCAGTAACCATTTTAGAAAGAGTTGATGATGTTGTTGGAGCAATAATAAAATAATTAGCCCATTCAGCAAGTTCTACATGATTATTCCATGTCTTTTCATCTTCATTTTCTTCAACAAAATTTACGTAGGTTTGATTTTCTGAAAGTGTAGAAAAAGTAAGTGGTGTAACAAAATCTAAAGCGCTTTTAGTTAAAATCACCTTAACATTACACTCTTCTTTTTTTAATAATCTAAGTAATAGAATGGATTTGTAAGCTGCAATACTTCCTGAAACCCCTAATAGGACATTTTTACCCTTAAGGAAAGACATTATAANCTACTTATTTTCAGGTTTTCTGTAGTAGATTTTTTCCGAAAGCCAATTATCAATAGCAATTGCATGAGCTTTTGGAAGTCTTTCATAAAACTTTGAGACTTCAATTTGCTCTTTATTTTCAAAAATTTCTTCTAAATTCTCACTTGGAGTTGCAAACTCTTCCAACTTACTAATCAATTCTTTCTTTATGTCTTCATTNATTTGAACAGTTCTTTTGGAAATTATAGAGATTGCTTTGTAAATATTATCAGTAGTATCATCAATTTTNTCTCTATCATAAGTTACAGTTGTTGTTGGAGCGTTAACTTTTTTAAAATCCATGGAATTATAGGTTTATGTGCCGGCAAATATAGTAATTTCTTTATCTATATCTAAAATCTTTTTTTCAGCATCCTTAACATAACTAGTTTCTGGGTAATCAGTTAGTAGTTCGTCATATATTTTCTTAGCATCCTCCAACCTTTCAAGCCTTAGTGATGGGATGCTATTAATTGCTAGTTTATAAGAAGAATCAAAAAGATAATACANTGCATCTTCCCTAAAAGGAGTTCCTGGATAATCAGAAATAAAACTATTTAATACAATTATAGCAGATTTATAATCCCTGATTGTATTGTATTGTTTTGCTATTTCAAATGCTTTTTCTTCTAATTTAATTCTTAGCTCCTGTACCAAATCACTCGCATCATTAAGTTTTTCTGANTATGGATAAAAATTGATAAACTGCTGAAGTTTTTCAATAGCTTCTTGAGTCTTTTCTTGAGTTANTGTATGAACAGGAGATTGTTTATAATAGCAATATGCCCCAAGATATGCAGCTTCCTCAACTTTTTGACTCATAGGGTAAGCCTTAACAAACTCTTCAAATTTAAAAGCAGCAAGAACATAATTTTTTGTGTTTAATAAACTATTTGCATAAAAGAAAGTAACCCTTTCAGCCTGAGGTCTTCCTCTATATTTAGGAGATATTTGTTCAAATAAGTTAGATGCCCTTCTCCATTCTTCGTTTTCATAATACTCTTCGGCAGCTTTGTATTTCTCTCCAACATCTTCACTTCTTAAAATTTTTTGATAGTCATTACATGATGTTAGTGTAAGAACAATGAATAAAAGAATAAAAATTTTCA
>NZOB01000009.1 GCA_002693085.1 Flavobacteriaceae bacterium
TACAGTGTCAAGAAATATGATTATTTCTGGAATAGTTGTATTATCTTTTATGGGGCTCCATTTTTATGATTTTTGGGTACCTGAGATGAAATACAAGTATGTAGATGTGCTGCCTGAAAATCCAGATAGATATTTTGAGGAATTAGTACATAAGTTTGAAGATCCATTAAGAGTGGGAATTTATTGTTTATCCTTTGTGTTTCTAGCTCTTCACCTAGTTCACGGATTTGCTTCATCTTTTAAATCTTTAGGAACAAATAATAAATATGCTGGATTAATTAAGAAGATAAGTTACTCATATGGTATTCTTATTCCGTTAGGATTTTGTTTTATAGCTGTATATCATTATTATTCAACTTTATGAGTCAATTAAAATCAAATATTCCTTTAGGGCCCATAGAAAAAAAATGGTCTAAACATAAAAATGAAATTAAGCTAGTTAGTCCGGCTAACAAAAGAGGAATAGATGTGATAGTTGTTGGAACTGGCCTTGCCGGGGGATCTGCAGCTGCAACATTAGCTGAGCTCGGGTATAATGTTAAAGCTTTTTGTTTTCAAGATTCACCTAGAAGAGCTCACTCAATTGCTGCACAAGGAGGAATAAATGCTGCAAAAAATTATCAAGGTGACGGAGATTCTGTTTACAGACTTTTTTATGATACAGTAAAAGGCGGAGATTATAGGTCAAGAGAAGCTAATGTTTATAGATTAGCTGAGGTATCATCTAATATAATTGACCAATGCGTTGCTCAAGGTGTACCTTTTGCTAGAGAATATGGTGGACTTTTAGATAATAGGTCTTTTGGAGGCGTACTTGTATCAAGAACTTTTTATGCAAAAGGTCAAACTGGCCAGCAACTTCTTCTTGGAGCATATTCGGCTATGAATAGACAAATTGCAAGAGGAAAAATAAAGATGTATAGCAGACATGAGATGATGGATATAGTTGTTGTTGATGGTAAAGCTAGAGGTATTATTGCAAGAAATTTAATAACTGGAGAACTTGAGAGGCATTCAGCTCACGCTGTTGTAATAGCTTCTGGCGGATATGGTAATGTTTTTTATCTTTCTACTAATGCCATGGGAAGTAATGTTTCAGCAGCATGGAAAATACATAAAAAAGGAGCATATTTTGCTAACCCGTGTTTCACACAAATTCACCCAACATGTATTCCTGTTTCTGGTGATTACCAATCTAAGTTGACTTTGATGTCAGAATCATTAAGAAATGATGGTAGAATTTGGGTTCCAAAGAAAAAATCAGACGCACAAGCTATTAGAGAAGGTAAACTTAAACCAACTGAAATTTCTGAAGAAAACAGAGATTATTATCTAGAAAGAAGATATCCATCATTTGGAAATTTAGTACCAAGAGATGTTGCGTCGAGAGCAGCTAAAGAGAGGTGTGATGCTGGATTTGGTGTAAACAAAACAGGTGAAGCTGTTTATCTTGATTTTTCATCGGCAATAATTAGATATGGAAAAGAAAAAGCTCTTTTAAAAGGAATAAGTCAAGAAGATGAGAATGCTGTTAAAAATTTAGGTAAAGAAGTAGTTAAAGCTAAATATGGAAACCTTTTCCAAATGTATGAGAAAATTGTAGATGAAAATCCATATGAAACTCCTATGATGATATATCCAGCTGTTCATTATACAATGGGTGGGGTATGGGTTGATTATAATCTCATGACAACAATTCCTGGATGTTTTGCCATTGGAGAAGCTAACTTTTCAGATCATGGTGCAAACAGACTTGGAGCATCTGCATTGATGCAAGGACTTGCAGATGGATATTTTGTACTTCCTTATACAATAGGAGAATATTTGTCAGATGATATTAAAACCGGAAAAATATCAACAGACTCTAAAGAATTTTTAGATGCTGAAAAATCAATTGATAAAAAAATAGATTCATTATTAAATACAAACGGATCAAAATCCGTTGATTATTTTCATAAAAAACTTGGAAAAATAATGTGGAATAAATGCGGAATGTCCAGAAATGAAAAAGATTTGAAAAATGCAATAAAAGAGATACAAGATCTTAGATCTTCCTTTTATAAAGATGTTATAATTCCTGGTGATAAAAATTCATTTAATGAGTCTTTGTGTAAAGCAATGAGACTTGCTGATTTTTTAGAATTAGGAGAATTATTTGCAATGGATGCTCTTAAAAGAAATGAATCATGTGGAGGGCATTTTAGAGAAGAATTTCAAACTAAAGAAGGAGAAGCTTTAAGGATAGATGATAAATTTTCTTTCGTTTCTGCATGGGAAAATAATGGTGAAATAAGTAAATCAAAGTTGCACAAGGAAAATTTAGAATTTTCTGATGTTGAATTAAAAAATAGATCATATAAATAATGAAGCTTTTTTTAAAAATATGGAGACAAAAAGATAATAAGTCAAATGGCTCAATTGTTAATTATGAGATTGATGAAATTTCACCTGACATGTCTTTCTTGGAAATGATGGATGTTTTAAATGAAAAAATAATTTCTGAGGGTGGAGATCCAGTAGCTTTTGATCATGATTGTAGAGAGGGAATTTGTGGATCATGCTCAATGTTTATTAATGGTGAACCTCACGGACCAGACAGATATGTTACCACATGTCAACTTCATATGAGAAAATTTAAGGATGGAGACACAATATATATTGAGCCGTTTAGAGCAAAATCTTTTCCAGTAATTAAGGATTTGGTTGTAGACAGATCCTCATTTGATAGAATTCAGCAAGCTGGAGGTTATATTTCAGTAAATACATCAGGAAATCCACAGGATGCTAATGCGATTCCAGTTGAAAAAGAAAGTGCTGATAAAGCTTTTGATGCTGCAACATGTATTGGATGCGGCGCATGTGTTGCTACATGTAAAAATTCTTCTGCAATGTTATTTGTTTCAGCAAAAGTTTCTCAATTTTCATATTTACCTCAAGGAAAAGTAGAAGCTACTGATAGGGTTTTGAATATGGTTAAACAGATGGATGAAGAAGGTTTTGGAAATTGTACTAACACCGGGGCTTGCCATGTTGAATGTCCAAAGGGAATTTCACTTGACTATATTTCTAGGATGAACAACGAATATTTAAAGGCAAATCTAAAAAAATAAGAGTTAAATTCTTTCTCTTATTACCCAGTTTGCTCTGACTTTTATAGTATCGTTATAATGAATAACTTCCTCAGGTTTATTTTTATTTAAGTAATCACCAGTATCCCATTTACCATTATTATTTTTATCGTGAATTAATCTTAAATTATAATCGCCTGGCTTAATATTCTCAAAAACACAAGCTTCAAGGCTATTTAAAAGAGTTTTTGACATTACTATTTCTTCATTCATATTAATTAAATCAACTATAATTGGTTTAAATGATATTCTTGATAAATTGACATAGATATTACCATAGTCTGATCTTTTTTTCGTTGTGAATGAATAGTTAAGTGTATCTGTTGAGTTTCCAAAAAAGTCAGTAATTCCATTAGGTAAAACTTCAATCGAATACTTGTCGTTAGGTAGAATTTCAAAATCAAAAACAATATCTATTTCATCTTTAATTTTACTTTTGAATGATTGAACAACAGAGTCTTTATTTATGATTTTAATTTTTGTTGAGTCAATTTTTAAAATTGGAACTGTGCTATTTAATATGAATTTATTACCTAGTTCAAAGGAACTGTTTTCTTCCGAAAGAATTAATGTGTCTTTTTCATAATCTCTTTTTGGAAGTTTAAATAAATTAATCGAATCTTTATTTGATACATTAAAGCTCAAAGTATCATATTCAAAATCTCTAAACCAATAATGAATAGTATCTTTTTCTCTATCCTTAGTTATAGTACTATGAATATTACTAACATTTGATGTAATTTTTATAGAATCAATGTTACCTCTAAAACCAAAACTTACTCTATTTGAAAATTCTTGAAATGGTTTAAATATTTTATATGAAGGATTTTCTTTAAAAAGATTTAAATTAAATAATTTATCTGTTGGCAATGTAATGATTGAATCGTGATATGCAATTTTATCGTTTAGTGGATCAAAAATAAAATTATTATTTATGTCCTTTACAGCAATTAAATAATAGCTACCATTTTTAATATTTGTAAAATTAAAAAAGGTGCTATCTAGTGTGCTTGCTACATATAAAGGTTTTTCTTTGAAAATAATTGAATCATTAAAACTTTCGGTTAAGGGGTAAAGCATTGCAGTAACATAATCGTCTTTTTTTCTATTGTAAACCGTATTTATATTTCCCTTAAGTTCTAAGGAATCAATGTATGAACCTGTTGAAAAAACATATTTAAAGTAGGGTAATAAATTCCCCTCGTTATTATCTTTTATACTTTCTCCAAAATTGAAAACAAAAGTTGTATTTTCTTCAAATTCATCATTAATTTCTATATCAATAAATTTTGAAGCTCCCCCCTGTGGAAATATTGAATATTTAAATTTTTCAATTGGAGGTGATACAACTAGTTGGCTGCTTAATTTATCAAGTTTAATATACTCATCAAAATAGATTCTAATTTTTTTATCATCAAAAAAAGTCGAGTTAATTTCTGGTTGTGCTCTAGTANATTTAGGTGGAATTTCATCTTTTTCACCCCCAACCGGAACACCTCTTTTAGCACAAGAAGAAAAGAAAATAATANTAATCAGAAAAAAATATTTTGATTTCATTAAGNATGCAAAGTAAAATTTTATTTTTAAATCAGGTAAGTGTTTAGATACGAAAGTACTATTTTTGTCATATGTCTGAAGAAAATTTCAAAAAAATAATATCTCACGCCAAAGAATATGGCTTTATTTTTCAATCAAGTGAAATTTATGATGGATTGAGTGCTGTATATGATTATGGTCAAAATGGAGTATTGCTTAAAAATAACATTAAGGANTATTGGTGGAAATCAATGGTTCAACTTCATGACAATATTGTTGGAATTGATTCTGCTATTTTTTCTCATCCTACTACTTGGAAGGCTAGTGGACATGTGGATGCATTTAATGACCCCTTAATCGATAATAAAGATTCAAAAAAAAGATATAGAGCTGATAATTTAATTGAAGATCACATTCAAAAAATTGAATCTAAAATTTTAAAAGAACAAAAAAAACAACANAAAAGATTTGGAGATAGTTTTGATGAAAAAACATTTCTTTCAACAAACCCTAAAGTTTTAAAATATAAGGCACAAATTGATGAAATACATGCAAGGTTTTCTAAAGCTTTAAATGATGATGATTTAAATGAGTTAAAAAAAATTATTGAGGATTGTGAAATAGTTTGTCCAATTTCTGGCACTAAAAATTGGACTGACGTTAAGCAGTTCAATTTAATGTTCAAAACACAACTTGGAGCTACAGAAGGTAACTCTATAGATCTATTCTTAAGGCCTGAGACTGCTCAAGGTATTTTTCTTAATTATTTAAATGTTCAAAAAACTGGAAGGATGAAAATTCCGTTTGGAATTGCGCAAATTGGTAAAGCATTTAGAAACGAAATTGTAGCTAGACAATTCATATTCAGAATGAGAGAATTTGAACAAATGGANATGCAGTTTTTCATTAAACCAGGTACTCAAAAAGAGTGGTATGAACATTGGAAAAANACGAGATTAAATTGGCATNTATCTTTAGGNATTGATAAAAATTCATATAGATTTCATGATCATGAAAAATTAGCTCATTACGCTGATGCAGCATGTGACATTGAGTTTAATTTTCCTTTTGGCTTTAAAGAACTTGAAGGAATTCATTCAAGAACTGATTTCGACTTATCTAACCATGAAAAATATTCAACAAAACAAATTAAATATTTTGATCCAGTTGATAATGCTAAATTTACACCATATGTCTTAGAAACATCTATTGGCCTTGACAGAATGTTTTTAGCTGTTTTTTCTTCATCTTTAATTACGGAAAATTTGGATGATAATACACATAGGGTTCTACTAAAAATTCCTAATATATTAGCTCCTTACAAAATCGCTTTTTTGCCATTAATAAAAAAAGATGGATTACCAGAAATAGCAAAAGAAATACAAGAAAAATTAAAACTTAAGTTCAATACAATTTATGATGAAAAAGATGCAGTTGGTAGAAGATATCGAAGACAAGATGCTATTGGAACACCTTATTGTGTAACAGTTGATCATCAAACCTTAGAAGACAATTCTGTTACTATAAGACATAGAGATACCATGAAGCAAGAAAGAATTAGTATTGATAAATTAGAAAAATTTTTAAGTTCATCTCTTGATATAAATAATTGGCTATTAAATAGTGCTTAATATAGTTTCATATAACATAAATGGCATAAGAGCTGCATTAAGAAAAGATTTTCTAGGCTGGTTAAAAGTTTTTAATCCTGATATAGTTTGTTTACAAGAAATAAAAGCTAATACAGATCAATTTGATAGCTCTGTATTTGATGAATTAGGTTATTATAATTACTGGTTTTCAGCACAAAAAAAAGGATATAGTGGTGTTGGTATTTTATCTAAAATTAAACCTAATAATATTGAATATGGTACAGGCATTGACTATATGGATTTTGAGGGAAGAAATTTGAGATTAGATTTTGATAAATTTTCTTTAATGAGTTTGTATTTACCCTCAGGAACTAACATTGATAGATTAGGTTTTAAATTTAAATACATGGATGATTTTTTTGAATATATAAAAAAATTAAAAAAATCAATTCCAAATCTTATTATTGCTGGGGATTATAATATTTGCCATAAAGCAATTGACATTCATGATCCCATTAGAAACGCTAAAGTATCTGGTTTTTTACCAGAAGAGAGAGAATGGTTAGATAGGTTCATTAGTGACGGATTTATTGATACTTATAGATATTTGAATTCATCTCCACATAAATATTCCTGGTGGAGCTATAGAGCTAACTCAAGAGCAAATAATAAGGGTTGGAGAATTGATTATTTATTGGCTTCTGATAGTATTAAAGATAGTATAAAAGAATCCTATATATCATCTAATGTTTTTCATTCTGATCATTGTCCAATAGGAGTTAAAATTAAAATATGATGGAGTACAATATCTTACCAAACTCAAATATTAAAGTCAGTAAAATTTGTTTAGGAACCATGACGTGGGGTAGACAAAATAATCAACAAGAAGCCTTTGATCAAATGGACTATTCAATTGATAAAGGAGTTAATTTTTTTNATACTGCAGAATTATATCCTGTNCCAGCAACCCCAGATAAGTATGCTATAACTGAAGAAATAATTGGAAATTGGTTTCAACAATCAAAAAAAAGAGANAAAATTATACTTGCAACAAAAATAGCAGGACCAGGCGATTACACTGCACATATTAGAAAAACTGGATTTAAAGGAAATTCTATAGAAAATGCATTAGATGGAAGTTTAAAAAGATTAAAGACGGATTATATTGATTTATACCAATTACATTGGCCTGAAAGAATCACAAACACTTTTGGTAATCGAAACTACCAATATTTTAATGATTCATGGGAAGATAATTTTGAATTCATTTTAGAAAAACTTAAAGAATTAATTAAAATTGGAAAAATTAGACACATAGGACTTTCTAATGAGAACCCTTGGGGTATTATGAAGTTTCTTGANTATTCTAAACNAGAGCTNCCTAAAATGATCACTGTTCAAAATCCATATTCTTTATTAAATAGATTATTTGAAGTTGGAAGCTCCGAAATTTGTAAAAGAGAAAATNTTGGATTACTTGCTTATTCACCTTTAGGATTNGGCATTTTAACTGGAAAATATTTTAATGGTAANATGCCAAAAAATAGCAGACTTGATTTATTTCCAACACTAAAAAGATATAGNAANGAAAATTCTATAAAAGCAGCTAAATTATATGANGAAGTTGCAAAGAAGCATAATTTATCGCTAACTCACCTNTCACTATCATTTGTTAATGACCGTCCGTTTGTTACTAGTAATATAATTGGTGCNACTAACTTAGAGCAANTAAAAGAAAATATTGAAAGTNTTAATATTAAATTATCAGATGAAATTATTTCGGAAATAAATTCAATAAATAATAAAATCCCTAACCCTTCTCCTTAAAAATTTGCTTTACCAATTGATTAAGGTTTTTAAGTTTTAAAATNTTAATTGTTTTTGGACTNTATCCAATTTTAGAATTATGTGATACAATAATCTTNTCATATCCAAGTCGTTCNGCCTCCGANATCCTTTTGTCTATATTNCTAACNCCTCTNAGTTCACCTGAAAGATCAATTTCTGCACATAANCAGGTATCANTATCAATACTAATATTAATATTTGAAGATAAAATTGCTGAAACTACAGCTAAATCAATGGCAGTATCTTCTATTTTAATGCCACCCGTTATATTAACAAATACATCTTTAATTCCAATCTTAAATCCTGCTTTTTTTTCTAAAATTGCTAAAAGCATATTTAATCTTTTAGAATTAAAACCATTCGAAATTCTTTGAGGTGTGCCATATACTGCACTGCTTACTAAAGCTTGAACTTCAATCATAATAGATCTATCTCCGTCTAAGGTTACGGCAATAGATGAACCAGGTTCAGTACTATTTTTTTTTGATACAAAAAATTCGCTTGGATTTGATACAATTTGTAATCCCTTTTCGTTCATTTGGTAAATACCGATTTCATTGGTAGATCCAAATCTATTTTTTTTTGATCTTAGAATTCTGAATTGATGTTGTTTATCACCTTCAAAATGTAAAACAACATCTACCATGTGTTCAAGTATTTTTGGACCAGCTATATTGCCATCTTTAGTTATATGCCCAACAATTAATATAGGAATTCCAATATTTTTAGCAAGTTTTATTAATATGCTTGCACATTCTTTGATTTGAGTTGTGCTACCCTGACTATTATCAAATAAATCTGTTTGTATGGTTTGTATAGAATCAATTATTATAATGTCAGGTCTTACATTTTCTACATTTTTTAAAATCAACTCTAAATTAGTTTCTGTTAATACAAAACAACTTTTTGGATTTTGTGATATTCTTTTGGCTCTTAATTTTAACTGTTCATGTTCCTAAAAAAGTTTATTCCAAATCAGGTATTATAATTGGGAGGGCTATACTATGTCAAATGAACTTGGAATTAAAAATATAACATGGAAGGCCATCAATAT
>NZOB01000010.1 GCA_002693085.1 Flavobacteriaceae bacterium
TCTTCAAAATACTTTTGTAGTATACCATTTTCACCTGGATCACCATGAATAATAATGAATGCTAAATCAAAACTTGTTACATTTCCATCAACTTTAACAGTAAAATTATCTTTATTAATAGCGTATTCATTATTATCCGCACTTATATAAACCCATTTTTCTTTAGATATTATTATTTTAAAAATATTATACAGTTTATCGTCAATTGTTTTCATGACGTAAGCACCACTGTTAAGTGAAATATTATACTCTAATGAGTAACCACCCATAACAACTGCAATATTTTTTTTCATGAATTTTATATTTTAAGAGGATTTAAAGATACTTATTTATATATATTTGTTTTTCAGTTTTCTATGAAATTTCTATACAGTAAAGCATTTATTAAACAAATATTTTTAGCAATTATTATTTTCTCAGTTATTGTATTGATTTCAATATTATTTCTGTTTTTTTACACCAAACAAACGAGTAAAATTTCAGTACCAAATTTGATTGGACTACAATTATCAGATGTAGAAAAAATTGTGGAAGAAAATAAGTTGAGATATGAAGTTATTGACTCATCTTTTTTTAACCCTGATTACGATAAAAATACAGTATTGGATCAAATTCCAAAATCAAATAAAAATGTCAAAAAGAACAGAAAAATTTATTTAACAATAAATCCAACTAGTTATGGCAATGTTATTCTTCCAAACTTAATTCAGCTTACAAAAAGAAATGCTGAGTCTACACTTTCGGCTTTAGATTTAGAATTAGGTGAGATTTCTTATGAAGATAATATTGGAAAAGATATGGTTCTAAAAGTTTTGTACTTAGAAAATGAAGTAAAGGAAGGAGATATAATTCCAAAAAAATCAAAAATTGATTTTGTTTTAGGTAATGGTATAAATAAGTAGTATTTGCAAGAATCTCAATTAAATGACGAATTATATGAGCACTTTTCCTTTAAAGTTGATAAAGGGCAAGAACCATTGAGGATTGATAAATTTTTAATGAACAGAATTGAAAATGCATCAAGAAATAAAATCCAAATAGCTGCAAAAAATGGATTTATTTACGCAAATGATAATCCCGTTAAACAAAACTATAAAGTAAAACCAGGTGATGAAGTTAAAGTAATGTTTACTCACCCACCTTATGAAAATCTTCTTGAACCTGAAAAGATAGATTTTGAAATTATTTATGAGGATAAAGATGTCTTAGTTGTTAATAAGCCACCTAATTTAGTGGTTCATCCTGGTCATGGAAACTATACTGGAACGCTTTTAAATGGTATTTTATATCATGTGAATGAATTNCCTGAAAACAGTANNGGAAGNCCNGGTTTAGTTCATAGNATTGATAAAGATACAAGCGGGTTATTAGTTGTAGCTAAAACTGAAATTGCNATGAGAAACTTNTCAGAACAATTTTTTTTAAAGCAAACTGAAAGAAAATACATAGCTCTTACATGGGGAAGTTTTACTNAAAATCATGGAACAGTTGATAATTATTTATCAAGAGATAAAAAAAACAGAATGATAATGTCAGTCACTGAGGATGAAAATTATGGTAAAAGAGCTATAACTCACTATAAAGTATTACAGGAATTTAACTATGTGAGTCTAATAGAATGTGAATTAGAGACTGGTAGAACTCATCAGATTAGAGCTCATATGAAATACTTGGGCAATCCCATATTTAATGACGAAAGGTATGGTGGAAATAAAATAATTAAAGGAACAATATTTACAAAGTATAAACAGTTTGTAGAAAATTGTTTCAAAATACTTCCAAGGCAAGCTCTTCATGCTCAATCACTAGGTTTTAATCATCCTCGAACAAATAAACAAATGAAGTTTGAAAGTCAGTTGCCTGAAGATATTAGTTTATGTTTGGAAAAGTGGAAAAATTATTCAAAAAATAATTAATTTTAAGTATGAAAATTTTAATATCACCGGCCAAGTCTCTTGATTTTAAAAGTGAAATTGAGACTTTTAGTTGTTCACAACCTAAATTTTTAAAACAAGCAGAAGTTATTAATAGTGTACTAAAAGAAAAATCACCCTCTGATTTAAAAAACTTACAAAATATTTCTGAAAAACTTGCGGATTTAAATTGGACAAGAAATAATGAGTTTAATTTAGAACANAACAATAATAATTCAAGACCAGCTTTATTTGCTTTTAATGGTGATGTTTATGATGGGATAGATGCAAAATCACTAACTGTAGATAAGGTTAATACACTTCAGAATCAATTAAGGATACTTTCCGGTTTGTATGGAATGTTAAAACCTCTAGACCTCATTCAACCTTATCGTTTGGAAATGGGCACAAAACTTACAGTGAATGGATCAAAAAATCTTTACGATTTTTGGGCAGATTCAATTACTAAAGAACTTATTGATGAACTGGAAAAAGATTCCATAATTTTAAACTTGGCAAGTAATGAGTATTTTAATGCTATTAACAAGAAAATTATTGACTATAATATAATATCTCCTGTTTTTAAAGATTTTAAAAATGGTAAACTAAAAGTAATTTCTTTCTATGCAAAAAAAGCACGAGGATTAATGGTTAGATATTTAGTTGATAATAATATCACAAAATATGAGGAAATTTTATCATTTAATTCTGCAGGCTACACTTTTAGTGATGAACATACTGAAAATGCTAATAGTCCAGTTTTTATTAGATAATTTTATCTCAAACCCTCAATGAATTTTTTAGTTGCTTTTATTCCACTGCTCTTTAAACAGTTGATGTAGGCTGATCCAATAATTACTCCATCACTATTCTCAGTTGCAACTCTACATGTTTCTTGATTACTAATTCCAAAGCCAACTAATAATGGGGCTTTCAAATTCATTTTATTAATTCTTTTAAAATAATTTACAGTTTCATCTCCAAATATTTTTTGTGCACCAGTAGTACTAAAACTACTTACCATATAAATAAAAGCTTCAGAAATTTCATCAATAAATCGGATTCTTTCATCAGATGTTTGAGGTGTAATTAAGAACATATTATGTAAATTATATTTTTTAAAAATACTTTGATACTGATCATGATAAATATCAACTGGTAAATCAGGAATAATCAATCCATCAATTTGACATTCTTTACACTTTAAACAAAATTCTTCAATTCCATATTGGATTATGGGATTTAAATATCCCATTATTATTACAGGCAATTCAGTTACTGATCTTAGATCTTTTATTTGATCAAATAAAATATTTGTATTCATACCATTTGATAATGCTATCGTTGAACTTTCTTGAATAGTGGGTCCATCAGCTAATGGATCACTAAATGGTAAACCAATTTCAATCATATCAACNCCTGAGTTGTTNAGTTCTTTGATAATAGACATTGTATCCTGTAATTTTGGGAAACCTGCTGTAAAGTAAATTGATAAAATATTTTTTTTATTTATAAATGTCTTATTAATTCTATTCATAAATCACAATTTAAAATATTCAATATATGTGTCTAAGTCTTTATCTCCTCTTCCTGAACAGTTAAATACTATTATATCATTAGGTTTAAATTTTTTCTTNTCTAAAACTGCNAAAGCATGTGATGTTTCTATNGCTGGAATNATACCTTCAGTTTGAGATAAAATCAATCCCCATTTCATAGCATCTTNATCAGTAATTGAAATAAATTCTCCTCTTTTTGANTTAAATAAGTTTGCATGCATTGGACCAATACCTGGNTAATCAAGACCAGCTGAAATTGAATATGGTTCTGTTATTTGTCCATCATTTGATTGCATTAATAAGGTTTTTGAACCATGAATAATACCTGTCTTACCCAAAATGGATGTAGCTGCACTTTCTCCAGTATCAATTCCCTTNCCTGCTGCTTCAACACAAATTATTTTAACATCATAATTGTCTAGAAATGGATAAAAAAGTCCAGCAGCATTACTTCCTCCACCAACACAAGCTATAACATAATCTGGTTTAGATTTATTTTCAATTTCCTGAAGCTGATTTATAGTTTCTTCACCAATAACAGATTGAAATCTAGCAACCATGTCTGGATAAGGATGAGGTCCTACTACAGATCCAATTATATAGTGAGTATTTACTGGATTATTAATCCAATCCCTGATAGCTTCATTAGTTGCGTCTTTAAGAGTTTTACTACCAGAGGTTGCAGGTCTAACTTCAGCACCTAGCATTTTCATTCTAGCCACNTTTGGNGCCTGNCTTTTAATGTCNACNTCACCCATATATATAATACATTTAACACCCATTAANGCACAAACTGTTGCAGTTGCGACACCATGCTGACCAGCTCCAGTTTCTGCAATAATTCTTTTTTTTCCAAGTTTTTTGGCAAGTAAAATTTGCCCAATAGTATTATTTATTTTGTGTGCTCCAGTATGACATAAATCCTCTCTTTTAAGATATATTTTGGTATTATATTTTTCTGATAATCTTTTTGCAAAGTANAGTGGAGTAGGTCTTCCAACGTAGTCCTTTAAAAGTTTATTAAATTCATTTTTAAAACTTTTTGAAGAAGAAATTTTTAAATAATTATTTCTTAATTCTTCTACATTAGGATACAGCATTTCNGGAATAAATGCTCCGCCAAATTCACCATAAAAACCTTTTGAATTTACATTATGTGTTTTCATTTTTTATTGATTTTATAAATTTTTTNACTCTATTAATGTCTTTTAAACCAGGTTTAATTTCAAATTTAGAGTTAAGATCAACACCAATTAAATTTGGCAATTGATTCTTTAATTTTTTTATACTACTAATTAATTCTAAATTAATTCCACCACTAAGAATAAAATCTTTTTTATGATNGTAATTTAAAAGTANGTCCCAGTTAAATTTTTTTCCTGATCCNCCATAAGATTCAGTGAAAGTATCAAAAAGAAAGTATTTGCAGTATTTGCTATATTTTTCAATGTCATTTAGATCAAATGTATCATCAATTCTGAAAGCTTTAATNACATTACANAAACTACTTAGTTCTTTACAAAATTTCTCATCTTCATTNCCATGTAATTGTACATATTCAAATTTATATATATTGATTAATTTTTTGATAACATCTAACGATTCATCAACAAAAACAGCAACATATTTTTTTTCTGATTTTGGTAGAACANCAGAANTAAAGAATCTAGATGATTTCTCATAAAAAATTATTCCCATGAAATCTAAATCAAGTTTCATTAATTGATTTATATTNTCACNATTATTTAAACCACAGACTTTAATAATCATTTTGTTTCNTCAATAAATTTTTTTAAACTAATTCCTGGATTTTCAGATTTCATAAATCTTTCTCCAATTAAAAAACCATCAAAACCTTCATTCATTAAGTTTTTAATGTCTCTTGGATTTTCAATACCACTTTCAGAAATTTTAACCATTTCGGATGGTATATGTTTAGATATATTTATGCTGTTATTAATGTCAACTTCAAANCTTTTTAAATCTCTGTTATTTACACCTACTATATCAATGTTTTTTAAATCACATTTTTGCAATTCATCAATTGAATGAATTTCAGTTAATACATTTAATCCTAATTCTTTAGCTATTCTTGAAAAATTAGAAATTTGATTTTTAGTTAGTATAGCTGCAATAAGTAAAATTGCATCGGCACCAATCGATTTAGACTCAATGATTTGAAACTCATCAATGATAAAATCCTTTCTCAATATTGGAATACTACAGGCCTCTTTAACAATTTTTAAATCTTTTTTTGACCCGCCAAAAAAATACTCATCTGTTAAAACTGAAATACCTACTGCACCATGTTGTTCATATCCTAAAACGATGTCTTTAGTTTTTGAAGTAAAATTAATTTCTTTCTTNGANGGAGATTTTCTTTTATGTTCAGCAATTATTGAGATTTGGTTTTGCAAGATATTTTTTGAAAGGCTTTTTGTAGGTATACCAAAATAATCGCTTTTCTNTANAGATGTATAAGATTCTGAGTTTTTTAGTTGATTTACTTCAACTATTTTTNTCTCAACTATTTTATCTAAAATATTCATTTACTTATACTTAAAAGTTTATTAAATGAATTGAGAGCTTTTTTGCTTTCCAATGATTCCTTAGCAATACTTAAACATTCTGTTATATTTTTTGATNATATAGTTTTTATTGCTAATGCGGCATTAGCTAGTATAACATTTTTTTGCGCTTCAGTACAATTATCATTCAAAACATCTATAAAAATTTTTGCTGAGCTGACGATATCAGAACCTCCCTCGATTTGATTTTGTTTTAATTTTTTTAANTCAAAATAACTANAGTCTAAAATTTGTTCACTCTTGTTATTGATTAATTTAAATTCATTGGTCAATGATACTTCATCATATCCGTCAAGAGAATATAATACAGAGAAGTTTTTATCTGTATTTCTAAAAATATGACCATATAATCTNGCAAGGTCTAAGCTATANACACCAGTTATTTGATTTTTTGNTTGACATGGGTTAACAAGNGGTCCTAATACATTAAAAAAAGTTTTAAAACCTAAACTTNTTCTTACTGGAGCAACATTTTTCATTGCAGGNTGAAANAGTGGAGCATGTAAAAAAGTGATATTAGATTCNTCAATNCATTTTCTTAAAAAATCATAATCATTTGAAAATTTAATACCNAGAAACTCTAATACATTACTAGAGCCACATCCTGANGAAACACCATAGTTNCCATGTTTAGTAACTGTATATCCAGCTCCAGCTACTACAAATGATGAAATAGTTGAAATATTGAAAGTGTTTTTTCCATCTCCACCTGTTCCGCATAAATCTATTGAGTTTAAATCATCAAAATCAATTTTAAGACATAGNTCAAGTAATGCATCTCTAAANCCTTCAATTTCTTCAACACANGGCATTCTCATTTTNTAGACCGTCAAAAATGAAGCAATTAATGAATCATCATATTTTTTTGCAGAAATTTCTAACAAAACAGATTTTGACTCATCATATGTTAGAGTCTCATTTTCAAAAAGTTTTTCTAATAAATTTTTCATCATGTATTAATCCAATTTTTTAAAAGTATTTTACCGTGTTCAGTGAGAATAGATTCAGGATGAAATTGAACACCCCACAACTTAAATTTTTTATGTTTANATGCCATTATATTTTNATCATAATCATGAGCTAAAAGTTCAAATTCATCATTCAACTCTTTAACTACCCAAGAATGGTATCTGCCTACTTTGAGAGTCTTGGGAATTGATGTAAAAAGAACATCATCTTTTACAACTTTNATTTCAGTTGAAATTCCATGAAAAACATCATCTAAGTTCAATAAATCACACCCTAATGTTTCTGCTATTGCTTGATGCCCGAGGCAAACTCCCAAAAAATTTTTTGTTTTATAATAATTAGATATGATTGATTTTAATAATCCAGCTTCATCAGGAATACCTGGTCCNGGTGATAATAAAATTTTGTCAAAATTATTAACATGATTAATATCAATCATATCATTTCTAAATACTTCAACTTCACAATCTAAATCCTCTAGATAGTGTACTAGATTGTAAGTAAATGANTCGTAATTATCAATAACTAAAATTTTATTTTTCATTTTAATTCTGCTTTTTCAATTGATTTCATTAATGCTCCAACTTTNTTGTATACTTCATTTAATTCATTTTTTGGAACAGACTTCGACACCACTCCAGCACCAGCTTGAAAATACAATGATTGGTTTTTAGATAAAAATGATCTTATAATAATTGCATGNTTAAAGTTTCCTTNAATGTCAATCATTCCAATTGCTCCACCATAGAATTGTCTTTTTGATGTCTCATAGTGATTTATTAATTCCATTGCTTTGTACTTNGGTGCACCTGTTAAAGTTCCAGCTGGAAATGTATTACCAATTATTTCTTTNGATTTTGATTTAAGAGTTCCAGTAACCTTTGATACNAAATGAATTACGTGNGAGTAAAACTGAATTTCTCTATCTTTTTCTACAACNACATCTTTACATGACCTACTTAAATCATTTCTTGCAAGATCNACAAGCATCATGTGTTCACTATTTTCNTTATCATCTTTTAATAATTCCTTAGCTTTTTCTCTATCATAATTATCATCACCTGTTNTCTTAAATGTTCCTGCAATAGGATGAATTTCTGCCTTTTGATTATTAATAACTAATTGTGCCTCTGGTGAACTTCCAAAAATTTTGAATTTACCATAGTCAAAATAAAATAGATATGGTGATGGGTTTATAGATCTTAGATTTCTGTAAACATTAAAATCATCACCTTGAAAGGGTTGAACAAATTTTCTTGACAAAACTATTTGAAANACATCTCCTCGCATGCAATGTGAAATACCATTTTTTACTAGTTTNATAAATTCTTTATCAGTAAGATTGGATTTAATATCTCCAACTTTTTTAAAATTAAAATTAGAAATAGCTTTATTGAATATTAATTTTTCAATTTTATTTANTTCATCATTATCATNAGAAAAGGAAATAATTGTTGCTTGATTATTAAANGTGTTTACAACAATAACATTTTCATATAAACAGTATAGCATTTGAGGTATGCNATCACCATAATTTTTATTAGAAAGTTTAATATTTTCAAAGTAGTTNATTGAATCATAACTCATATANCCATAAATTCCTTTACTCTGGAATTTATCATTTTTAAATTCATTAGAAAATTCAAAAGAACCAATGAATTCATTAAGTTTTTCTAAAACCGATTCATCATCATTAATTTTTTCGGTGATAAATTCTTTACCTGGATATTTTGTTTTAATATNATTATTTTCTACTTGAAATTTTGCTATAGGTTTGAAGCATATATAAGCGTAACTATTATCTTTTGAACTATAATCACTACTTTCTAGTAATATAGAATTTGCATAATTATCTCTTATTTTTAAATATATACTTACAGGGGTGAGTGTGTCTGTAATTATTTCTTTTCTATTTTCATTTAATTTAAACTTCATATAATAAAAAAAGGCCTGTCGCAATGACAAGCCTTAAATATTTTAAAATTTTAAACTTATAGCGACAGGAGCTTAAACTTTAATAAGTGCCACCAAAATTTAAAANGNTTATTCATANCTCAAATATAGAAACTTTTTTTAAAAAAAAACCANNGAAAAAAGTTTTAATANTTAATTTAACAGACNTAAANTTTTNAATNATGAATTTGAATATCCAAGATTGGAAAACAAACAAAGAGTCAAACTCNAAAAATATATGTTTAGANGTNAGAACTNNNGANGAATTTANTGAAGGATATATTGATAATTCTATNAATATAGATTNNTATAAATCAATGGAATTTATGAAGTTTTTAGATAAATGTTCAAAGGATGAAAATTATTATGTTTATTGTAGATCTGGTAAGAGAAGTTATGCAGCATGTGAGATTATGAAAGAATTTGGTTTTAATAATGTCTTTAATCTTGATGGTGGTTTTTTAAAATGGGTTGAATGTGGTTTTGAAGTAAGTGAATAGGTTAAGATATAGTTTAGAAAAATATGGCTTTAGAGTTTGCTCAAGATTAGCAGATTTTTTAGGAATTAAATCAAAGTACGTAAGACTAGCCTTTATATATAGTAGTTTTTTTGGTCTTGGTATTGGATTTTTTATATATCTCGTTCTAGCTTTTTGGATGAGACTTAAAGATATAGTATATTCGAAAAGATCTTCAGTTTTTGACTTATGATCACTTAATCAAACAATCATTTATGAAAAAAATATTTCTCNTAAGTTTTTTTAGTCTTTTTACATTNCCTGTTTTTTCNCANGAAAAAGGGTTAGATCAAAGAATTGATGAAGCATTTCAGCCTGTCTCAGATTTTTTTAGNCAGGTAGTCTTTTTTTCAATTGGNGAAAACCCNTTTGTAATATATCTTTTAGTTGGTAGTGCCATCTTTTTTACATTATACTTTGGTTTTCCAAACATTAGATATTTTATAACATCTATTAATGTAGTTCGTGGNAAATATGATGAAATTGAAAAAGACGGATCTAATTCTAAAGATGGTGAAGTTTCACATTTTCAAGCTCTTACAACTGCAGTTTCTGGAACCGTAGGTAATGGTAATATTGCNGGTGTAGCATTAGCAATTGCATTGGGTGGACCTGGAGCTACTTTCTGGATGATAGTTTGTGGATTAATGGGNATGTCATTAAAATTTGTTGAATGTACTTTGGGTGTTCATTATCGTGATGTTGATAAAGATGGANTTGTGTATGGTGGTCCAATGTATTACTTAAGNAAAGGGCTCAAAGAAAAAGGCTTTGCAACTTTAGGTAAAATNTCAGCAGTTTTATTTGCTATTTTTTGTATCGGAGGATCCTTTGGAGGAGGTAATGCAGCACAAGCAAATCAAGCAGCTATAGTTTTAAAAGATTTACTAGGATTTGAATCAACATTTGCCGGTGCTGTTATTGGGATTATTCTTGCCGTTGTTGTTGGAATTATAATTATAGGAGGTATAAAAAGAATAGCTTCTGTTACTGAAAAAATTGTTCCGCTGATGGCATTGATGTATATACTAGCATGCCTGTATATAATAATATCAAATATAAGTTTTGTTGATGATGCAATTGGGATGATTATTTCTCAAGCATTTAGTCCTCAAGCGGGTCTAGGAGGATTGCTTGGTGTTTTGGTTACTGGGTTTAGAAGAGCTGCATTTTCTAATGAAGCAGGTGCAGGTTCAGCATCAATAGCTCATTCAGCTGTTAAAACTAGATTTGCAGCCTCAGAAGGTCTAGTGGCTTTATTAGAGCCTTTTATTGATACAGTTGTTATTTGTACTATGACAGCCCTGGTCATTATTATTTTTAATGGCGATAATACAATCTTTGAATACGGAGGTATTGGAGGTGTTGTAATGATAGATGGGGACCCCGTTGAGGGTGCAGGGATTACAGCAGCCGCATTTTCTGAATATATATCATTTTCAGGTCCTTTCTTAACAACTGCAGTGGTATTATTTGCATTATCTACAATGATTTCATGGTCCTATTATGGTCTACAATCTTGGATGTATATTTTTGGTAAAAGCAAGATATCTGAAATGACTTATAAATCACTATTTCTTATTTTTATAGTTATAGGTGCAGCTGGAGATATGTCATCTGTTTGGGCATTTTCAGATGCAATGATTCTTGCGCTGGTATTTCCAAATATGATCGGGTTATTATTTTTATTTCCAAGAGTTAGAGAAGAATTAAATAGCTATTTAAAAGCTATATCTTCAATTAAAATTAATACAGAAAAAACACAATTAAAATAAAAATTAAAATTTTTGTCTCAACTTTTTATGAATTTCCCAAACAAACTAATGATTTTAAAATTATATTTGTAATAAAATTTTGCTAATGATTGATTTCGAACTACGTCCTGAAGTAAGTAAATCTGAAACCCAACGCATGGTTTATGAGGCTGCACGTGACTTTGCTATACAGTTTATAAAACCCAATGTCATGGATTGGGACGAAGCCCAATATTTCCCAGTTGAAATTTTTGAAAAGGCGGGAGCTTTAGGATTTATGGGAATGCTTATTCCCGAGAGATATGGAGGTTCTGGAATGGGATATCATGAATATGTAACCTTGATTGAAACAATTTCAATTATAGACCCTTCTATTGGATTATCAATTGCGGCCCACAATTCATTATGCGTCAATCATATTTATTCTTTTGGAACAGAACAACAGAGATTAAAATGGCTTCCTCAACTGTGCGAAGGA
>NZOB01000011.1 GCA_002693085.1 Flavobacteriaceae bacterium
GGATTTGTTGAAGAAGATTGGCCTCAAGAAACATGGCCTGTTTTTTATACAAAAAAAGTTGAAAAAGGAGAGGTTCTCTATTTAACCTTAGGTCATTGCAGAGGTCACTACGATATGCATGATCTTCCAGAGCCTTTAGAATATTACCCTTCGGTTGAGAGATGTGCTTGGGATCTACCGGTTTTTTATACTCTTCTTAGGAGGGGTATAAATTGGGCCAAGGAAGAAGTTTTTGTAAATAAATAATTAATGTCAGATAAGATTGCTCTAATTACTGGTGTAGGTCCAGGTACTGGATCATCTTTAGCAAGGTGCTTTCACAACGAAGGCTATAAAGTTGCTATGATAGCTAGAAATAGAGAAAGACTTGATCATCTTGAAAATGAATTAGAAAATTCAAAAGGTTTTATTTGTGATGTTCGTAACCTTGAGTCAATTGAAAATACTGTCAATGAAGTAGTTGATAATTTTGGTCATCCAGATACCTTTATTCATAATGCTGTTAGAGGAATAAGAGGTAGCTTTTTAGATTTTACTGTTGGAGATCTTCAATCAAATTTTGATACAAATGTAACTTCTTTATTGAGATTTTCTCAATTATTATGCCCTAAGATGATTGAGAATGAAAAAGGCTCAGTTATTGTGACGGGAAATACATCTGCTCACCGAGGTAAAGCAGAGTTTGGTGGAACAGCATCAACAAAAGCTGCTCAAAAAATTCTTACAGAATCTATGGCTAGATACCTTAATCCAAAAGGAGTCCATGTCGCTTATATAACAATTGATGCTGCCATTGATGTTCCATGGACAAGAGAAATGTGGCCAGAAAAGCCTGATGATTACTTTATCGATCCAGACGATATTGCTAAAGAAGCTTTACATTTAGTTAATCAAAATAAGTCGGCTTGGACCTTTGATCATTGGCTAAGACCCTATGGCGAGCATTGGTAAGTTGCAGAAAAGCAACACTTAGCTATATTAATTCATTTTATAGTTGATAAGAAACCTAGCATATGTGAAAAAGCAGTAATTTTTAATTATTTTACTAATAACTGGGGGGTTAAAAAGTATGAAAAATATAGTTTTCACTATGTTATTTTCGCTTGTCTCTCTTTTTGGGTTTAATCTTAATTTATCGGCCCAAGAAGAAAGCGCTAATAGCATTGCTGTTGAAGAAATTATTGTTACAGCAAGAAAAAGAGCTGAATCAATTCAGGATGTTCCTGTTGCAGTTTCAGCATTAAGTGTTGAACAAATTGAAAGAGGTAATATTCAAAGAGTTCAAGATTTAGAAAAATTAGCACCAAATGTTGAAATTGTTGATATGCCATTCGCGGGTGGCGCCATAAGTGCTTCGATAAGAGGATTATCATTTGATGATCTTGAAAAAACATTCCAACCAACTGTGGGTGTTGTTATAGATGGTGTTTTTGCAGCATCTAATTCTGGTGTTGATCTAGACCTTTTTGATCTTGAGGCTGTTGAAGTTCTTCGTGGCCCTCAAGGAACACTTTATGGACGAAATACTATTGGTGGAGTTATCAATATTAGAAGATCAAAACCAACAAGAGAGTTTGGCGCAAAAGTTCAAGTTGATTTAGAAGAAGACGATACAAGCGATGTTAAGTTAATTCTAAATGCTCCAGTTGGTGACAATGGCGGTATAAAAGTTGCTATGAGGAAACTTCAAAGCGATTCTTTTATGTTTAATGTTACTAGAAACGAAAGAGAGAGAGGAAGAAAATTAGAATCAGCGTCAGTTGCATTAGATTTTGATCTCTCAGATAGACTTAATGCAAATTATACATTTGATTATTATAATGATGACTCACAGCATAATATTGTGAATATAACAAAATTTTACGTGAACGCTCTTGGCGCCCCTCAAGGGGTTTTTGATCTTTTAGGTCAAGGTGCTGGAACTTCAGATGATCTTGCAAGGGCAAATGACTATGAAACAGTTTATTCAAAAGCTCCTTTTTATAGTGGTATTCAGGGTGTAAATCATACTTTAAGACTTGAATATGAATTAGATAATCATGTTATTAAATTAATCTCAGGTATAAATGATTTTGAAGAGCTAATGGACATTTGTTCTTGGGGCTCACCTGGTGGTGTTGTTACACCTGACTGCGTATTTCCTGTTGTTAGAGATCAAGATTTTGAACAGACTACACACGAAGTTCAGTTAGTATCTGATTTAGATGGGCCTTATAATTATGTTTTAGGTTATTATATGGTTGAGACTGAAGGTAATATGGACTCAGGACCAGTTCAGAATTTTAGATCTAAAATTGAGACAGAAGCTTGGGCTGTATTCGGCGACTTAACAATTGATCTGAATGATTTATGGACTTTGGGCTTAGGAGCTAGATACACTGAGGAAGAAGCAGACTTTTCAATACAAACATATGCATCATTTAACGATAAGATAGCTAGAACACCAACAGTGCTTGATTTACCTCGTGACTTTAAGGATGATAATGCTCAGTATAAAATTTCAATTCAACGTAATACTGATTTTGGTATGGTATATTTATCACATTCAACAGGTTTCCGTTCAGGCGGATTTAACGCTAGAGGCACAACTTTAGAGTCAGTAGGACCATTTAATTCTGAAGAAGTTGAAACTTTTGAATTAGGTTTAAGAAGCGAACTATTGGACAATCGTTTAATATTTAATATTACTGCATTTACAAATGATTATACAGATAAACAGGAGCAAGTTGTTACTCCTGGTGATGGTACAATTGTAGTAGATGGTGTTCCACAGAACTGCGGAACTACCTGCACATTTATCCGTAATGCTGGTTCAGTAACAATTGATGGTATTGAAATTGAGGGTACTTACAGAGCAACTGAAGCTCTAACATTTAGAACAGCAATCGGCTTTTTGGATTCAAAATATGATGTTTTTGAATACGATGGAGTTAATGTTGCTTCGAATGCGGTTGTTCCTTTTGCACCAGATATGACAGCTAGTTTAAGCTGGGAATATAGATCAGAAGTTGAAAGTGGCGAACTAATTTTTGCTGGTACTTTCTCAACAAAAGATGATTACATGGGAAGATATGATCCTGCGGCTTATATCTTTGGTCCTGGTGCAGACTTAAATGTTGAAGGTGAGAGTAAACTTGATTTATCTCTTACTTATAATAGAGATACTGCTAATGGTGGGAGTATGAAAATTACTATTTTTGGTAATGATATTCTGGAAGAAGGTGGATACCTTGTTCGTCCATTAGATGCAGGTGCCTTTGCTTTTGCAACACCTCAGAAGAGACAACATTTTGGTATATCTCTTGGAGTAGAATTTTAATCAATAGATATAAATTCTTAAAATTTAAAAGGGCGCTTAAAGCGCCCTTTTTTCTTTCTTTTTTTAAAAGAATCGTATAAAAAATTTTTAATTTATTATTATCTGGGGAGATTAAAATGAATTATAAATTAATAACTATTGTACTTAGTTTTTTATTACTATTTACAAATAATTCAGTTTTCGCTCAATCTAGCGAAACAGTATCAGCTTCTGGTATTGAAGAAATAATTGTTACAGCAAGAAAAAAAGAGGAGCCACTTCAAGAAACTCCTGTTACNATAACAGCTATTACAGATACTAAGATTCAGAAGCTTTACGCNACTGACCTNCAAGACATAGGTATGAGTGTACCTAATTTACTTATTAATGCTGCAGCAAGTGGAAGTTTTAGTAATTCCGCAGCAGTTTTTATGAGAGGTATTGGTAATTCTGATATCGACTCTACTATTGATCCGCCAATTGGCATATTTATTGACGGTGTTTATGTTCCTAGATCTAGTAATAGTAATCTAGATTTATTTGACGTAGAGCAAGTTGAAGTTTTAAGAGGACCGCAAGGTACTTTATTCGGAAGAAATACTACTGCTGGAGCCATTGTTGTTCGTTCAAAAAGACCTACTGGTGAATTTGGCGCAAAAGCTCGCCTNACNATGGGTGAATATGGTAGAAGAGACTTAAGGGTAGCTGTTGAAGCACCTCTATCTGATACCATTAGTGGTAAGATTTCNGTTCTTCAACAAAAGAGTGATGGTTTCTATAAAGCAAGATATAAAACACATCCTGATTATTCTGTTCCAGCTCAAATGGCCATTGAATATNNAGGAGATTACCAGGATACTGGTGGTGATGATGTTTTTGCTGTTAGACCAATGTTGGAATTTAATCCTAATGAAAATTTCACACTTACTCTTATAGGTGAATATTCAAAAGAGAGAAGTGAACCAATNCCAGCTATAAATGCTGCNACACCTAATATGGTTTTAAGTAGAGTCTATGATNGACCAGGTACAGGTTATACCAATGTAGNTACATATAATTTTGGTCCCGGTTATATCAATGCCGATATAAAAGGTTTAACTGTTGAAGCTGTTTGGGAATTAGANAGTGGTACTTTAACTTCAATTACAAANTATAGGGAAACTGAATATCAATATAAAGGCGAAATTGATTGGACTGATGCCCCAATGTTTGGAATTGTTCGTACAGAACCTCATGAACAAAAGTCCACAGAGCTTAGATATAATACNGATTTAAGCGACAGACTTTCCTTAACTGCTGGTATTTATTTGTTTGAGCAAGAGTATGAGCTTAGAAGAGATACATTTATCAATACTTCTGGTGCATTTNTAGCTCATATTACTGGNGATACTTCTCAAACNCATGAACAACAATCTTTATTTGCAGATNTGACTTATGCTTTAACTGATCGTTTAAATGTTAGTTTTGGTGGTCGTTATACNAAAGAGGATAAAAGCTTTTTACAAAGACCTTTCTCTGTTGGAAATGTAGCTGCTGCAATTACTAAAGATGATGAGTGGTCGAATTTTGGTCCAAAAGTTGGTATTGACTATCAAATCGATGAAGACAAGCTAGTTTANGCTACTGTAGCAAGAGGCTTTAAAAGTGGTGGCTTCAACGGTAGAGGGGGTACTCCTACAACATTAGGCCCATTTGATGAGGAAAGTGTTGACGCTCTAGAAATCGGTCTTAAAGCTGATTGGGGTAATACTCTTAGAACAAACGTAGCGTTTTATCTAATGAGATTTGAAGATCTTCAAAGAACTGTTATNAGACCGCTAATAAATTGTGGATGTCCTAANCCACANGAGACTATTACCGCTAATGCAGCCGAGGCTGAACTTAAAGGTATTGAAGTTGAAATTGAATGGGTNCCTAGTGATAACTTTAACTTAGGTGTTGCTCTTGCTTTNAATGACTCAGGATATGAAGAATATTTTGCTGATGTTTTTGGNACAGGTGCTCAAGATTATTCAGGTTTACCACTTCAAAATGCTCCTGATGTAACAGCTTCAGTTAATATGACNTATATTGTTGATATGGCTAATGATGCATCGACAGTTATTAACCTCGGTTGGCAATATCATGATGAATATAACGCAAGTGTTACTGGATACGGAGCAGCTGAGATTGATGCAAGAGGTCTGTTAAACGCAAGTATCGATTATATTCCAAGTCAAGGTAATTGGAGAATATCTGCCTATGGTAAAAATCTTGCAGATGATGTAGAAAAAGTTGCTCATACAAACGTTTCTGTATTATTTGATCTTGCTTACTATAGTGAACCAAGAGTTNTAGGTTTTGAATTAGCCTGGGAATATTAAAATTGAAAAAAGTAGCTAATTTTTAGCTNCTTTTATCAAAATATTAATTTTAAAAGGGCGNTTAAANCGCCCTTTTTTTATNTNATAAANNNTTTTTTTATGTATAATTANNNTNTTTNTTTGGGGAGATTTTATGANTAAAAAAAGNTTNTTATTTTCTNTTNTTTTAATCTTTNTTACNTCTNTTGTCAGNGCAANAGAGTATTCTCCAGGGGTAGATAAANATTATCCTAAAAAACTTCTTTGGGGTGATACCCATTTNCACTCAAATGAGTCTGCTGATGCNTATACAATTGGTAANNCAAANTTAACACCNAGTGATGCTTTTAGATTTGCTCGAGGTGAGGAAGTAATTTCAGAAAATGGTGTNAGNGCAAANTTAAGAGTTCCTCTTAGATTTTTTATTNGTNTCTGATCANGCAACATTNCTNGGNATGTTTAAAAGAATTGAAGANAGAGATCCNAAAATANTNAAAACCCCTNTNGGAAAAAGGTGGAGAAANTATATGGATGAAGATGANCCTACTTTATTTACNGAATTTGTTGATGGTNTANATGGTANNTTAGANNNNACNTTTTCAAAAGANGATTANNTNCCTNTTTGGAAAGAAATNACTGANAATGTTGATAAATTNAATCAACCAGGNNTATTNACNGCNTTTATTGGTTATGANTGGACACCTNNNCCAACNGGAGACAATNTNCATAGAGTTGTAGTTTTTAANGATGATGCAAAATTAGCACAAAAAATTNTNCCCTTNTCNGCAATTGATAGTNNNAANCCNGAAGATCTNTGGAATTTTNTNAAAGANTATAATTCNTCTACNGGNGGNGAAGCTATNTCAATCTCNCATAATAGTAANATNAGTGGAGGNAGAATGTTNNCNNTNGAAAATTCATATGNNGAGCCAATNGATAGTGCATATGCNAANATGNGNAANAGNTGGGAGCCNNTAGTNGAAGCNACNCAAGTTAAAGGTGATAGCGAAACNCATCCAGCCATTTCNCCNGATGATCCNTTTGCNGATTATGAAAGATGGGAAGGNAATATTNNNAGAAGTCANACTAAAAGATTAATNAGNATAAGCACNACNGGNGANTGNAAAGATCCNNTAAANTATAAGTGNTATAAATATAANGANAAAGAAAANCATAGNTATAAAGGNAGTTATGTTCGNTCTGGCCTNAGAAGAGGACTAGAAATNGAAAAGAAAATTGGTGTCNAANCCATNNAAATTTGGTGTTATAGGNAGNACAGANAANCATACNGCNTTANCTGCNTCNGNNGANGANAATTTTTTTGGNAAATTTCTTGGANTCTGANCCAGGNCCNGGNCGNGTNGANAGTTGCATGGGNGGTTGTGGTNGACCNGTNACCNTANCAGANGGTGAGGATATACCCTCNGGNGATTTATGGNGAAANTGGCAAATNNCNGCCTCTGGNTATGCAGGNGTTTGGGCAAGAGANAATACTCGAGAGGAAATTTTTAATGCNTTTAAAAGAAAGGAAACATTNGCNACNACTGGNCCNAGGATAGCAGTTCGTTTTTTCGGTGGATGGGAATTNTCNCAAGATGATGNATTNGATCCNAANTTTGTTGATTTAGGNTATTCNAAAGGTGTNCCNATGGGNTCAGATCTNCCNTTAANAGGNAANAAAAAGTCTCCNACNTTTTTAATAATGGCNGCNAAAGATCCNAATGGAGCNAANNTAGANAGAGTNCAAATTNTNAAGGGNTGGACAAACAAAGANGGTTCNTCTTCAGAGAAAGTNTATGATGTTGATTTANCATCAGATGCTGGATCTAANACNGTANANNTTNAANCTGCTACATATAAAAATAGTATTGGAGAAGCTCAGTTCATGTCTTTTTGGGAAGATCCAGATTTTAATTCAAATGAACAAGCTTTTTATTATGTAAGGGTAATTGAGATACCTACACCAAGGTGGACAACTTACGATAGTGTAATTTTCGGGAATAAGTTACCTAAATTTATTCCAGCATCTCATCAGGAGCGAGCTTACACATCGGCAATTTGGTATAGTCCAGAGTAATAAAATCTTTAAAAAATATTCATGCTTTGAAAGCTAGTTGATCATGACAAGAAAATTATATACGATTTTTGGAGTTATCTTTGGCATTTTGATAGTATTGGTTGGTCTTCTAAATAAAAAAAATTTTGATGCTAATACCATTGTTATTAATGACAGTATTCTAAATAATTTTTACTTGGCAAATAGAAATTTAGAAGATCCTGCCTTTATTCATTTCAATAATTTATCTGAAATACAAATTGCTCTAGTTAGGGACGATTACATAAAAAGAGAGGTTCTAAAAAGAGAAGCATTAAATTGGGGTTTGGACAAAGTTGATCCCATTATTTCAAGTAGATTAGCCCAATTGGGAGAGCAATTTTTATTAAATAATTTACCTAATGAAGATCTAACAAAAGAAACCTTAAATTCTTTTTATAATGAGAATAAACATTTTTATATTGATGATGCAAAAGTTACCTTTTCTCATATTTTTTTTCGTAATAATAATAAAAAAATAATCAATGATTTAACTTATTATGTTCAAACTCAAAATGAACAATTTTTTAATAGTAATTTATTAAACAAGATTTCAGTATTTCCGTATCAAAAAAATTATGCACAAAGAAGTGAGTCATTTATTAGAGGACATTTTGGTGAAAAAACAACAAAAGAAATTTTTGCACTTGAAGTAAGTTCTAAGTGGCAAGGGCCAATACAATCCCCTTATGGTATTCATATAATCAAACTTACATCAGTCTTAGAAGCTAAACAAAAATCATTTAATGAAGTTAGCGATTTAGTTCTAAAAAGATTTATAGATGAGAGAAGAAAAGAAAATTTGAAACTAGAGCTAGCAAAAAAAATTTCTAGTTATCAAATAATTGATGACTAACTATGGCTTATCAAATTCAATGTTTAAGCTATCCAATCCTCTAAGTAAGACATTTGGACTATAGTTAAAATCATTTTTTTCAGCAAATCTCATATTTTTCAATCTATCTAAAATTATTGGGAAAGCTGTGTACATTTCCTTTCTTGATAAATTCATTCCAAGGCAAACATGAATTCCTTGCCCAAACGCAACATGACGACGAGCATTTTTTCTTGTTACATCAAATTTATCAGGATTTTCAAATAAGTCTTCATCTCTGTTTCCTGAACC
>NZOB01000012.1 GCA_002693085.1 Flavobacteriaceae bacterium
TAGGAGAAATTGTCGGTGGTTCTCAAAGAGAGGAAAGATTAGATGTTTTACAAAAAAGAATGAAAGAATTAAAAATTGAAGAAAAAGAATTGTGGTGGTATTTAGAACTTAGAAAATTTGGTAGTGTTCCTCATAGCGGATTTGGTTTAGGATTTGAAAGATTAGTTCAATTTGTTACTGGAATGAATAATATTAGGGATGTTATACCTTTTCCAAGAACACCTCAAAATGCAAATTTTTAATATCTAAAAATGTTAAAACAAAATCTAAAATTAAAATTATCTCAAAAATTATCTCCACAACAAATACAGTTGATGAAACTTATTCAACTTTCAACTTTAGATTTAGAACAGAAAATCCAAAATGAAATTGGCGAAAACCCAGCACTAGAAAAAGGAATTGAAAATCAAAATACTGATTCCCTAGATGATCTTTATGAAAATTCAGAAATTAAAGATTCAAAAGAAATTGAAATAAATGAATATTTAAATAATGATGAAACACCTCATTATAAATTTAATTCAAATAATTACTCAAGTGAAGACGAAAAATCAATTAATATATCTGGAGAAATAAGTTTTCATCAAAATTTATTGCAGCAAATGGGAAATTTAATTTTTGATGAAAAAGAAACTAAAATTTCAGAATTTTTAATAGGAAGTATTGATGATAGTGGATATATTAGAAGGACAAATGAGGAAATAATTGATGATTTAGCATTCACCCAAAATCTAGTAGTTAGTGATGATGAATTGAATAAAGTACTGAAATTAATTCAAACTCTAGATCCACCAGGAATTGGTTCAAGATCACTTAAAGAATCACTAATAATTCAATTGAAAAAGAAAAAAAATCCTAAATCTGAAACATTATTAGCCAAAGAGATTCTTAAAAAAGACTTTGATTTATTTTCAAAAAAGAATTTTTCAAAACTTCAAGAAAAATATAAAATTTCACAAATAGAATTAAAAAATGCAATTGATGAAATTTCAAAATTAAACCCAAAGCCTGGGGTTTCATCATCCTCAAATTTAACTGCTAATCAAATTATACCTGATTTTATTTTAACTATTGAAGAAGGGAATATTGAAGTGTCCCTAAACAATAGAAATTCTCCACATTTGAAAATCTCTAACTCATATAAAGAAATGCTGGAAGGATACGTTAACAATAAAAATAAAACTAAATCAGACAATGATGCTATATTATTTATTAAGCAAAAACTAGATTCTGCTCAATGGTTTATTAATGCTATAGAACAAAGATATCAAACATTATCATTAACAATTAATGCTATAATTGATTTTCAAAAAGAATATTTTTTAACAGGAGATGAAAGAAAATTAAAGCCTATGATTCTAAAAGATATAGCTGAAAAGATTAATATGGATATTTCTACTATTTCTAGAGTTGCTAACAGCAAATATATTGATACTCCCTATGGAATTAAATTACTTAAAACCTTTTTTTCTGAAGGTTTTAAAAATGAAGATGGTGAAAATATTTCTTCAATTGAAATAAAAAATATTTTGGAATCATTAATAAATAAAGAAGATAAATCTAATCCCATTACAGACGAAGAAATTTCAAAACTTTTAAAAGAAAAAGGTTATAATGTAGCTAGAAGAACAGTAGCGAAATACAGAGAACAATTGGAAATTCCAATATCAAGAATGAGGAAAGAATTATAAAATGTAAAAAATCAAACCAATTTTTAATGGTTTAACTTCAAAGGATTTATTAGAGTATTGATCTCTTAAATTTTTCATTATTTGATTCAATCCATATGAAAAATAAAAATTCCAAGTATTATAACCAAAACTTAAATACAAATCTTTATTCCACTTATTAACTTCATCAGATATATTTTTAATTTCATTGCTACTATATTTTAATTTAGAAAGAATATTTCTTTGAAATTTAATTCCTGAATAGACTCTCCAAAATTGATAATCATTAATTGANGAATTNCTCCATCTCAAAGAAATTGGAAATTCAATAAAATTAAAAGCTAATTTAGATTTTTGTTTAAGTGTGTTATTTACAATAAAAATTGGGTCTTGATTATCAATATTAAATCTAATTAAATTNGAATTATAGTTTTGANAAGAATACCCTANACCTANACCAATCGNTAATTTTCCNGANGAAATTAATGGAATATCTCTTACTATTCCAATTTGAAAATGACTAGATAAACCTCTTTGACTAAAAGATNTATTATTTGATTCTAATGAAATAAATGAAAATCCNGTATATATCTGGTCCTCTCTATAAAATCCCGTTTTATCTTTTTTTAATGATTGAGCAGTTAAACTAAATTGANNAAATAAGAAAAANATAAATAATAACTTTCGCATTTTACTTATTAATAGAAAAAGCCTAAAATATTGAAAATTATATTTACATAAGAANATTAAAATAATAAAATTATTCTGGACTCAATTTAAATTTTGAGTATAATCACCAATTCGTGTAGTATAATTTATTTTTAAAGCTTGGACTTTCCTTAATTCTTGTTTTATATCAGAAACTAGACCCATTTTAGTTTGACCGTCAACTTTCAATGAAGTAGTTAAAACATTCTGAAGTTCTTGCCTTTTTGCAGCTCTTTCAGCTAAAACAAAAGCTCCTACCTCTTCAACAGTTGCAAATTTATCATTTAATTGGATTCGNGCTCCCGTTCCATATTTATCAGTATATCTACTAGAAGGTTTTCCTGCATATATGTACATAACTCTATCTTTCTTATCTAATTTCTGAATTTGATCTGCAGTTGGCAAAACATTAACTACCATTAACGTACTATCTCGCATAACTGTAGCTACCATAAAAAAGAAAAGTAACATAAAAACAATATCTGGCAATGAAGCTGTAGAAATTGCAGGTAAATCTCCTCCTTTTTTCTTTTTAAACTTAGACATATTTATATTTTAACTTGTTTTACTAGGTTCTGCTTCGGATAATTTCATTGGAAACATTCCCTTAACTATCGAAAGTTTGGGTTTTAAATCTAATTTTCTATCAATCGATGTTCTAGGATCATCATAAATTTTTTGAGCTTCAATAAAATTCATTTGCATGCTTGGATANAATCTACTAAACTCTCTATTTCTTAATTCATTGTAAGCAGCAACTAACTCATTTTGAACAGATATATATACTTTATAAGCAGTTTCACGATCATTCTTTAAAGAAATTATTGCTTTTTCAGGATTATCTGATGAAGAGGGGCTTCTCTTGCCTCGACAAAAATCACAAGCATCTTCTCCTTTCCCTCCTCCATTATCCAGAAAATCCATAGCTACAGATCTTAGATCTTTCAACTCAACTAATTCCTCTTCTACCAAAAGCTGATTATTTTTATTTATTACGACAGGTAAAATATTTTTTTCTTTAATTATTGGAGGATCAACTACGTCTTCAATTGGAGGAAGCTTTCTGTTTAATCCACTATCAGTTTCTATTGTAGTCGTTACTAAAAAAAAGATTAGTAATAAAAAAGCTATATCGGCCATTGAACCAGCATTAACTTCAGGTGCAGATCTTCTAGCCATATTTTACTTTTTTATAATATTTCTAGCTCCAAACGCTATCATTGATAAAACTGCAACTGATGCTAGAATATAAAAAACTCTAATACCAGTACCAACCCATTTTGATCCAGATGCTGATAAAACTTGTCCATCTTTCATTGGTGTTTCAACACCTGTGGATGAAGCATAAGCAATTCCTATAACAATTATCAAAAAACCAATAAAAATCATCGATTTTTTTAGTTTACCTGGATTGCTAGCAAGATTAATCAAAGAAAAAATAATTGTTACTGCTACAGTTATAAAAAGAATAAACATAGATAGAGAAATAAGTGGTGAAATTAAACTGAAATCACCCATCGAAGCAGCCATCTTTATATCATCATCACCAGTGGCTAGAATTCTAAATAGAAAAATAACCCCTAATAAACCTAATACTGCACAAACAATTTTAATAATATTTTCTAACTTCATTTTTATAAATTATTTTTTATGAGCAACAAGAATATCTACTAATGTTATAGATGCATCCTCCATATCATTAACAATACTGTCAATTTTTGCTACAATATAATTATAAAATACTTGCAAGATTATAGCCACAATTAGTCCAAAAACTGTTGTTAAAAGAGCAATTTTAATACCTCCCGCAACTAATGATGGTTGCATATCTCCAGCCGCTTCAATTTTATCAAAAGCATTAATCATTCCAATTACAGTCCCCATAAAACCAAGCATTGGAGCTAATGCAATAAAAAGTGAAATCCAAGAAACATTTTTTTCTAACTGACCCATTTGAACACCTCCGTATGCAATTACAGCTTTTTCAGCACTTTCTACACCCTCATTAGCTCTATCTAATCCTTGATAAAAAATAGANGCTACAGGACCTTTAGTATTTCTACAAAGTTCTTTAGCAGCATCAACTCCACCTGAAGAAAGAGCTTCTTGAACACCATCAGTTAATTTTTTAGTGTTGGTAGTGGAAAGATTTAAAAATATAATTCTTTCAATTGAAATTGCTAAGCCAAGAATAAGACAAATTAAAACAATTCCCATAAATCCTGGCCCACCCTCTATAAATCTTTTCTTTGCTTCCTGTGTAAATCCAATGGGCTCCTGAGCTGAATCATCTTGATCCCCACCCTCATCCATTTCTTGAGTTATTATTTCATTTTCAATGACTTCTGAGTCAATTGTTGTTATTGTGTTTGCTGAGACACTAGTCATAAGTCCAAAAAGGGCTAAGACAAGGAATAATTTTTTCATTTTTATAATTTTTTTTAGAAATTGAATTATTAAATTTTGACGTTAAATATAAAAAAAAATAAATTAGATACAACAAAGAGAAAGTCTATCTTAAAAAAGAATTATACAATTAATTACATTTATAAAGAATAAGACCAAAATGAAAAATAAATGAATAGATTATCATTACAAATTTTTATTACTTTTTATTTTTTAACTATCGCTTGCGAATCAAATAAAGACAATTTCTTTCCAAATATCATTATTTTCTTAACTGATGATCAAGGTTGGGGCGATCTTAGTATCAATGGAAATAAGGATATATATACCCCGAATATTGATCAAATGGCCCTTAACGGGGTGAAATTTAATCGTTTTTTTGTTAGTCCTGTTTGCTCACCAACTAGAGCTGAAATTTTAACTGGAAGACATCATGTAAGAACTGGAGTTTATGATGTTTCCTTAGGAGGGGAAAGAATTAATATAGATGAAGAAACAATTGCAGATGTTTTTAAATCCTCTGGATATAAAACAGCAGCATATGGAAAATGGCATAATGGAATGCAAGCACCATATCATCCCAATACTAGAGGCTTTGAAGATTTTTATGGGTTTTGCTCGGGACATTGGGGAAATTATTTCAGTCCTATTTTAGAAAAAAATGGAGAATTAGTCAAAGGAAAAGGTTTTATAATAGATGATTTTACAAATCATGGAATTGAATTTATTAAGAAAAACAAAAACAATCCTTTTTTTCTTTACTTACCTTTTAATACTCCTCATAGTCCAATGCAAGTACCTGAAAAATTTTGGAATAAATTTAAAGATAAACAATTAAGTCAAAAAGGCACCAAATCAAAAAAAAACAATGACAAATCTTTGGGAACAAGCAAAGATAAAGGAACTAATCATACCAAAGCGGCTTTAGCAATGTGTGAAAATATTGATTGGAATGTTGGAAGGATTTTAAAAACCTTAGAATCACTTGATATAGATAAAAAAACAATTATTGTTTTTTTATCTGATAATGGACCTAATGGACACAGATGGAATGTAGATATGAAAGGAATAAAAGGTTCTACCGATGAAGGAGGAGTTAGATCCCCAATGATTATTAATTGGAAAGGTATAATTCCAAAAGGAAAAGAAGTAAATAAAATTGCATCAGGAATTGACTTATTACCTACATTAAAAGATTTAGCAGGAATCAATGTAAAACCTAAAAATAAGTTGGATGGTTTAAGTTTGAAAAAATTAATTTTAGAAAAAAATATTAACTGGGATGATAGGTATATTTACAATTATTGGAGAGGTAGACTTAGTTTAAGAAGTCAAGATTATAGACTTGATAATAATAATAATCTTTATGATATGAATCTAGATCCTAATCAACTAAAAGACATTTCTTCAAATAAGAAAGAAGTTTTTGACATGATGAAAACAAGTAAAATTAAATGGAAAAATGAAGTATTAAGTCATCTAAAAACAGAAGATGATAGAGCATTTATAATAGGTCACCCAAAACTAAGAAATACACAAATTCCAGCTCGTGACGCAAAATTTAGTGGATTAATTAAAAGATCAAACTATTATCCAAATTGTAGTTATTTAACAAATTGGATTAATATAGAGGATACCATAACTTGGGATGCTGAAGTTGCTGAAAGTGGAAAATTTGAAGTTATTGTTTATTATACTTGTGCAAAAGATGCATTGGATTCAGAAATTGAGTTGAGCTTTTTAAATTCCAAAGTTTCTTCTTCTATAAAAAAGTACTATAATCCTAAAGAATTTGGTGCGGAAAATGATAGAACTCCTAGAATTGAATCATATGTCAAAGATTTTATTCCATTAAATATGGGTGTTATTGATTTACAAAAAGGTAAAGGAAAACTAATTTTAAAAGGATTAAAAAAGAATGGTAAAGAACTGATGGATTTTAGATTATTAATGTTAAAAAGGATATAAAAATTTTTCTTTAAGGAATTTTAAATAAATCCTCAACTTTACAATCAAGAGTATTTGCGATTTTAAGTGCTAAAACCGTTGATGGAATATATATACCATTCTCAATAGCATTAATACTCTTTCTAGAAACTTCTGCAGCAATTGATAATTCTTGCTGAGTTAAAACTTTAGATTTTCTATATTCTTCTAAGCTATTTAGAAGCTTTTTATGATTTCTTCCCAATTTTTACTTCTTTTCGAACTCTTCAACAGCATCAGTTAGTTCTTTACCTGTATTTGGGTATAGATAACCAGCAATAATAGTTCCAATACCAATTAAACCTACTAAAGCTCCAACACCTTCTAATACCCTTCCAAGTGCTAAAAAACCAAGCATATATAGACCTATTCCAACAAAAGTTGTAATTACTCCTCCTCTACGATAATCTATAGGTTCTTTTTTACGCTCCTCAAAAATTTTTAATAACTCCTCCAATTTGACAGGATCATCTAAGTGTTTAGATATTTCTAGTATAGTTTCTCTCTTTCCTTTTTCTTCATGATACTGCCAAATAAATACCGCTATTGGAATTATAATTCCAGCAAGTATTCAAAAATAGGTATTAAAAGTTCAGTTTGATATTCCATAGTTTTGTATTTTTTGGGCAGGCAG
>NZOB01000013.1 GCA_002693085.1 Flavobacteriaceae bacterium
AGCCCTTAGACAATGAAGTTGTTTTAACCAAAAAAGTTAATAGTGCATTTATAGGAACTAAACTAGATAATATATTATATAATATGAATATTAANACANTAGTATTTGTTGGCATGACCACAAATCATTGTATTTCTTCAAGCGTAAGAATGTCAGGTAACTTAGGATTTNAAACTTATCTAATTTCTGACTCAACTGCATGTTATGACACAATGGGTATGGATGGAAAAATGATAGATTGTAATATTATTTATGAAAGCTCTATAGCTAATCTTAGTAAAGAATTTGCAACAATAATCAATTCAAATAAGTTGTTTAGTTTATTAAAATAGTGACCAAGGAAGGATTCGAACCCTCAACCGTCAGAGCCGAAATCTGATGTTCTATCCAGTTGAACTACTTGGCCAATTCAAGACAATTTTTTTCTGACAATTTCTGAAATTGTTTTTCCGTCAGATTTTCCTGAAAGTTCTTTAGAAGCTAATCCCATTACNTTACCCATGTCCTTCATAGTTGTNGCACCNAATTTATTAATNATCTGATCAACTACNAGACTTACCTCATCNTGACTCATTTGTTTNGGNAAAAAAGATTCAATAATTGAAGCTTGATTTAGCTCTACTTCACNNAATTCTAGCCTATTTTGATTTTTATAAATATCTGCACTTTCCTTTCTNTGTTTAACTAATTTTTGTANAATTTTAATCTCATCATCTGNGGATAAATCATTTGANGATCCAGATTGAGTTTTAAATAACAAAATAGCTGATTTAANTGCTCTTAGAGATTCTAAAGNAAGAGAATCTTTTGATTTCATTGCTGATTTTATACTANNATCTATTTTTTCTANTAAGCTCATGACTTAGTCAACATTATCGTGTAAAAAGGANTTTTTTGATTTTAATTCTATATTTCCATTATCATCTTCTTCAACTTTTGTCATCGAAATTTCAGTACTTAAATCATTTTCTAAATCAATACCAGCTCTTTTGTAAGCAGGTTCTTTTTCCATATCNTCAACCCTTCTTGACTTTGCAAATTTATAATTAAATTCTTTTAGTTTTATTTTTCTTTCTTCNGTTCTTTTAGCTAATGCTTTTGCAATNGGATTATCAAACGGGTTAAAATCTTCAACAGATTTTTTATTTTNAGAGTTTGTATTTATTTCATCTGTGACTTTTACAGANTCTGAATCACCAACCATTGTGTATGGAATAATCTGAACTGGATCAATAACTTCAATATCATTAATATCTTCCTCTAAAACNTGAATGACTTTATCAGAATTTAAANTTTTATCTTCAGATTTTACTATTTCAGCATCATTAACATANATATCTCTAAAATCTAATTCNATTCTTTCATCAATAATTTCTGATTTGTTAAAGGTTACAGTTTCAAATTCAACATCAATATCTCTAATATCTTCAATTTCAACAATTTCTGTTTTACTATTAATATCTTCTAAACTGTCGGAATCAAAATCAATGTTTTTAAAATCAATTGAATCGGATGCATAATCGTATTGAAGAGGAGGATCTGATTTTTTATCTTCAAATTTTTCAACTACTTCACTTTCTTCATCCAAATAATGAATTTTCTTTTTAGGATCAACATGTATAATTTCATCTTGTAAACTAATATCAAAACCAGTTGCAATCACAGTTACAGATATTTCATCAATAAGATTTGAATCCTCACCAATTCCCATAATAATATTTACATTATTGCCAGCTCTCTCTTGAATATAATCGTTTATAATACCTATTTCGTCAATAGTTACTTCACTAGAACCAGAAAGAATTAATAGCAATACGTTTTGTGCTCCTTGAATTCTATTATCNTTCAGTAATGGTGAATCTAAAGCATTAGTTACGGCTTTTATAGCCCTTTTATCACCTGAGGAACCAGCAGAACCCATTATAGCACTTCCACTTTTAGATAAAACAGCTTTAGCGTCTTTTAAATCAATATTTTGAGTGTAATGATGAGTAATAACTTCTGCAATTCCTTTAGCCGCAGTTGCAAGCACTTCATCTGCCTTAGAAAAACCTTCCTTTACACCTAAATTACCATATATATCTCTTAATTTGTTATTGTTAACAACTATAATTGAATCGCAGTTATTTTTAAGTTTCTCTAAACCTTTATTTGCTTGATTTTGTCTTATTTTTCCTTCAAAAACAAACGGCATTGTTACAATTCCAACAGTCAAAATATCCATCTCCATTGCTAATTTTGAAATTATTGGTGCAGCACCAGTTCCAGTACCACCCCCCATTCCAGCTGTAATAAAAACCATTTTTGTATTTTTTTCAAGCATTTCTCTAAGTTCACTAAGATTTTCAATTGCTGCTTGTTCACCAACGGTTGGATCAGCACCTGCACCCATTCCCTCTGTTAAGTTAACTCCTAGCTGAACTTTATTTGGAACTGAACTATTCTCTAATGCTTGAGCATCAGTATTACATACAACGTAATCAACTCCTTTAATACCTTTTGAAAACATATAGTTGATAGCATTGCTTCCTCCACCTCCAACTCCAATTACTTTAATGACATTACTTTGATTTTTTGGTAAATCAAAGGATAAATTGTTATAATCTTGATTTGTGTTCATAGCTGTTATTTTATTCTGCGTTCTCTAAAAAATTTTTTATTTTATCTGTAAATTTTTCAAAAACTGTTTTTGAAAAATCTGTATTTTCATTATTTGTAACTGATTCCTCATCTGAACTTTCATCCTGATTTTCATCATCATCTTTTTTATCAATTTTTTTTCTGTTCATTGAATTCATAACAAGACCTACTGCAGTTGCAAAAGTTGGATTTGATATTTCAATAGAATTATTACCAGCCAAATGTTCATTGGGCTGTCCAATTCTCGTATCCATTCCTGTTACATATTCAACAGTTTGCTTGAGATGATTTAATTGACTGCCNCCGCCTGTTAAAACAATTCCAGCAATCAATTTTTTCTTTTGTTCATCATGTCCATAATTCTTGATTTCAATAAATACTTGTTCTATTATTTCTACAATTCTTGCGTTAATAATTTTGGAAAGATTTTTAAGTGTAATTTCTTTGGGATCACGTCCTCTCAGTCCTGGAATTGAAACAATTTCATTTTCTTTATTCTCACCAGGCCAAGCAGATCCAAATTTTATTTTTAATAGCTCCGCCTGTTTCTCAATTATAGAACAACCTTCTTTAATATCATCAGTTATAATATTTCCACCAAAAGGAATTACCGCCGTATGTCTTATTATACCATCTTTGAAGATTGCTAAGTCAGTAGTNCCACCACCAATATCAATTAGAGCAACNCCAGCTTCTTTCTCTTCTCTACTTAATACAGCGTCTGCTGAAGCTAATGGTTCTAAAGTTATTCCCTCAAAATCAATTCCAGCGCTCTTTACACATCTTGCAATATTTTTAATAGAACTAACTTGACCAACTACAACATGAAAATTTGCCTCNACTCTGGATCCAAACATTCCAATTGGCTCTTTTATTTCACCTTGACCATCAACTTTATAATCCTGAGGTAAAACATGAATAATTTCCTCACCAGGTAGCATAACTAACTTATAAACCTGGTTTATCAACCTGTCAATATCTTCTTTATCAATGACTTGATCAGAGTTTTCACGAGTTACGTAATCACTATGTTGTAAGCTTCTGATATGTTGACCGGCAATACCAACAACTACTTTATCTATTTTATGACTTGAATTTAATTCAGCCTCTTCTACTGCTGACTGAATTGATTGAATTGTTTGAGTTATATTGTTAACGACTCCACGATGAACACCTAAACTTTTTGATTTACCAATTCCAACAATTTTTAATTTATCATACTCATTAACAACACCTATCATAGCTACAATTTTTGTAGTTCCAATATCTAATCCGATNTATAATTCATTATTTTCCATATTATTTTTTTTGTGCTATTACTTGATTATTGAAGTTTAAATCGAGTTTATTAAAATTTTTNAGTAAATCTGTATTGACTTTTGCTGCATAAAAACCTTTATATTTTTTTAGTTTGTTTTCATAATTATTAAGATTTCCAAGTTTTACTTGATATTTATAATCATTAACAGANAAGTAAAAACTAGTGCTATCTNCATAAATATATTTTATATGTTCAATAAAGAAATTATCATTATTAATGTACTTAGCTAAAGAAGCTAAATCACAAAAAACTATTGAATCAATTTTTCCAAAAAAACTCTTAATATTAAGTTTTTTGTTCTCTATTCTTGGNATTCTTTCTCCCTTTTCAGATAAATAAAAATCATAATCTTTTAGGTCAATTATNGGTTTCTTTTCTACAATTTCTAATGAAAAATTTGATTGAATATCAATAGATGATGATACTTTATCTATGTAAGGTATTTCTAATACTTTTGACTCAATTTTGTTTAAATCAATAGATTTTACAAATGTTGAATCAGATAGCAGTTTTGCAGAAATAAGAATNTTGAATATAGAATCATTTGAAATAAAATTATTNGAATNAGAGNANATATTTGANGAAGNAATTGAGGAAATATTAAATCCATTAATATAGTTTGTNTAAACTACAGCTAAAATTTTTAATGAAATAAAAATTGTAAATATTATATGTATAAACTTAATTTTCAAGTACTAATTTTTTTTTNAAAGACTGACATATTTTTCCAATACTTCCAGCTCCCATTGTTATTATAATTTCAGAATTATCTTTTTTNATTATATCTAATAATTCGTTTTCGTTTGCTAATGATTTATTCTCATTTTTTATTTTATCTAGTAAAAGTNTTGATGTTATNCCTTTAATAGGTTTTTCCCTAGCTGGGTATATATCTAACAAAACTACTCTATCAAACTTTTCTAAACTTTGAGCAAACTCATCAATAAAATCTCTTGTTCTAGTAAATAAATGAGGTTGAAATATCACAAATTTCTTAAGAGAAGGATAAACATCATCTAAGCAGTTAAAAACAGATTGAATCTCTTTTGGGTGATGAGCATAATCGTCAATTAATATTTTTGGCTTAGTAAGCTCNAAAGANAGTCTTCTTTTTACTCCTTTAAAGGTCTTTAGACTTTTCTTAATTAAATCAAATGAAATATTCATTTTCAAAGAAATAATTATAGCAGCAAGAGCATTAATACAATTATATTTTCCTAACATATTAAAATGTATATTATTNTAGTTAATATCGTTTGTATCTATATCAAAGATTGACTGACCAGCTTNAGTTCTCAAGTTTTTAATAACAAAATTTGAATCATNCTTAAATCCATAATTAATTGATTCAAAGTCTAATTCATCATTAGAAATTAATATGCCTTCATCACGCAGATTTTTAGAAAATTGAACAAATGATGTTTTTAAATCATTATAATCCTCATAAATATCAAAGTGATCACCATCAATATTATTAATACAAATAATATTAGGTTTTAATTTTAAAAATGTTCTATCATATTCATCAGCTTCAACAATAAAAATTTCATCTCCAAGATATTTGAGATTTGAGTTATTTTCATTTGAAATTCCACCTATGAAAGCAGTGTAATTTAGATTGGAAATGCTTAATATGTGAGATAAAATAGCAGTTATAGTTGTTTTACCATGTGTACCAGCAATCGCAATAGAAAAATTATTATTTACTATTGATGCTAGTAAGTCAGATCTTTTAATAATTGTAAAATGTAAATCTTTAAAAAATTTAAAAAGTAGATTATCATTTGAAATTGCAGGAGTGTAAATTACTAATGTTTTTGTTGGGTCTTTAAAACTTTTATCAATATTATTTATATCAAAATCATATAAAATATCAATACCTATTTTTTCTAAATTAAAAGTCAATTCTGTTTTTTCTCTATCATATCCAGCAATATTTTTATTCTTGATAGCTAAATACTTAGCTAAGGATGACATTCCAATTCCTCCTATACCTATGAAAAAATAATATTTGTAATCTTGGTATTTCATTTAATATATTTTTCAATTTCATCAACTATTAACTTTGTGGACTTTAAAGTTGAAAGTGATTTTAGATTATTAGCTAATTGATTTCTGTATTTATCACTAATAAAAATTTTATTTATTATGTTCTTTAGTTTATAATGAATTTCATCCTCATGAATTAATTCTGCAGCTTCCAAATCATATAAATATTTTGCATTTTTTGTTTGGTGATCNTCAGCAACATTTGGTGATGGAATAAAAATAACAGGTTTGCCTACAAAGGATAATTCAGAAATAATAATGGCACCTGCTCTTGAAACAATTAAATCTGAGCAAGATATTACCGTTGGCATTTGATCAATAAAAGGTAAAATAATTACNTTNTTAGANTTATTATCTTTTATTTTATTTTTATACCTGTCTCCACATTGAAGNATTACATTATAATTACTTTTTTCAAAATAATCAATGTTATTCATGACAAACTCATTCATAACTTCAGACCCCAAACTTCCACCAAGAAATAAAATTGTTTTATTGTTTTTATTAATATCATATGCTTTTACAAATTTTTTAATTTTAAAATTATCAGCTTTACCAAATCTATTTCTAACAGGATTCCCATAATTCAAAATTTTTTCTTTTGGAAAGAATTTTTCCATTCTATCATAGGATACAAAAATTTTATCGGCATATTTTGATAATATTTTATTAGTAATGCCTGGATAAGAATTTTGCTCTTGAATAAAAATTGGAATTCTAAAAAGATTAGCAATAAATAAAGTTGGTCCGCTTGCAAATCCACCTGTTCCAATAACTATATTTGGTTTAAATGCATGTAAGATTTTAATTGATTGTACAAGACTAACAATAACTTTTAATGGAAATAATAAATTTGAAAAAAAGTTTTTTCTATTAAAACCAGATATCCATAACCCCCTTATTTTATATCCATTTTCCGGAATTTTTTTCATTTCCATTCTAGAACTTGAACCTGTAAATAATATCTTGGAATTTGAAAATCTTTCTTTAATTTCATCAGCTATTGCTATGGCAGGGTATATATGTCCTCCAGTNCCTCCGCCAGATATTAAAAACTTTTTATCCATGNTTTTTNTCATCGATTGTATTTAATTCCAAATCACTATTTATTTTTTTTGCACTTACACTTAATAATATTCCAAATGCTAAAAATGTTGTCCATATTGATGTACCTCCCATACTAATTAATGGTAAAGGTTGGCCAGTAACAGGGATTAATTGAACAGCAACTCCCATGTTAATAAACGCCTGAAATACCACTGGTAATCCGACAGATAATGCAATTAATTTTCCAAATATTGAGGTTGCTTTATATGAAATAATAATTATTCTAAACAATAATATTAAGTATAGAAAAAGGATTAATATTGCTATAACTAAACCATATTCTTCAGTAATTATTGAAAAAATAAAGTCTGAAGTACTTTGTGGAAGAATATATTTCATTGAGCTTTTTCCTGCTCCAACTCCGAANAATGATCCATTTGCAATTGCTGCTTTTGCTCTATTTATTTGATAATTTGATTCTTCTGAAACAGGATTAATATAATTTTCAATCCTGCTAGTCCAAGTATCAATTCTGTTNGGTAGTAAATCTGGATAATTTTTTGCAAATAAAACAAAAGTTGATGCTAAAATAATTCCAATTAATATTATTGAGNAAATATATTTAAATGGATATTGNCCTAAAAATAATATNGTTAATACCATCAAAAATATCATAAGTGAAGTAGAAAAATTTGAAGGTAAGATTAATAATATCACCATTAGGATAGGAANCCATAATGGAAAAAATGAGGATCTAAAGTCTAACTTTTTATCGATGTTTTTAGACAAAAAATTAGATATATAAATCAATAAAAAAATTGAAGCTAATGAAGATGGCTGAAATGAAATTCCGATTAAAGGTATATTAATCCATCGACTTGCATTTGCTCCTTCAATTTNATTTCCTTGAACTGCTGTAAATATTAATAATATAATAATTAAGGGTAAAATTATTTTAGATAAGCCTTTAAAGTACTTGTAATCGATTAAATGAGTAGTATACATTATCAATATTCCAACNATTATAATAGCTACATGTTTGAATAAATTTGAGAAAATAAAGTTTGTACCAAAATTTGANCTTGCACTAAAAATTGGTAAAAAAGAAAAGAATGATAAAGCTAGGACTACATACCAAACAACTTTATCTCCCTTTAACTTTGAAATTAAACTCATAATTTTCTTACTTCTTCTTTAAATTGATCTCCTCTATCCTCAAAATTTTTAAACAAATCAAAACTTGCACATGCAGGAGATAATAAAACAGTATCATTTTGTTTTGCAAACTCATATGCACTNTTTACAGCATCTTTCATATTGTTTGTACTTACAATTAAATCACAATGACTTGAGAAAAATTCTATAGGTTTTGAGTTATCCTTACCCAAACAAATAATCGCCTTAACTTTATTTTTAACAAAAGGAATCAAATCAGAATAATCATTTCCTTTATCAACTCCCCCAATTATCCATATAATTGGANTTTTTACTGATTCCAATGCATAGTAAACAGCATTAACATTAGTGGCTTTAGAGTCATTAATATATTTAACCTTTTGGATGGTTAAAAAATGTTCTAAACGATGTGGAATATTTTTAAATGATCTAAGACTTTCTTTAATCGATTCATTTGAAATATTCAAAAGTTGCGCAACACAAATAGCTGCCATTGAGTTCTGAATATTATGATTCCCTTGGATTGATAAATTATTTATATCCATCATAAGATAATTATTATTGATTGTTGANTTAATTTTATTTTCTTTAAGAAAAATCATGTCAGATTTTTCGTTANTGATTTTATTCTTATTAGTTATTATTAATTGAGATTTTATTTTTATATCCTTTAAAAAATTTATTGAGTTNTCACACTTTCCATTTAAAATTAAAGTGTTATCNAAGGTTTGATTTTTTGTAATTCTAAACTTNGAACTGATGTAATTNGAAAATGAATAGTTATATCGATCTAAATGATCTTCAGANATATTAGTTATTATTGATATATCTGGTTTAAATTTTACAATATCATCTAATTGAAAACTACTAACTTCAAGAACATAATATTCAAACTGACTATCAGAAATAGATTCTGAAAAGCTTTTNCCCATATTTCCTGCAATTCCAACATTAAATCCAGAGCTCTTTAAAATATGATATATTAAATAACTTGTTGTTGTNTTACCGTTAGATCCTGTAACTGCAATTANAAATGAATTGGTATATCTACTTGCAAATTCAATTTCAGAAATTATATTTTTTTTATCAAATAAAGGTATATTTTCAATAATCTTATTAGAAGATATACCAGGACTAATTACAATTTCTTTTGAACTAGAAATTTTATCCCAATTATGACCATTTTCCTCAAATTTTATATTGTTTTTTAGCAAAAATTCTTTTACATCATCAGAAATNACAGAATGATCAGATAGATAAACAGAGATNTTTTTTTTAATAGCAAGTTTAACAGCACCCATTCCACTCAATCCAGAACCTAATATTGTTGTCATTTCTTTTTTTATCATCTTACTTTTAATGTTATTAATGATAAAATTGCCAGCATTATGCAGACAATCCAGAATCTTGCTACTATTTTACTTTCACTGTATCCTTTCTTTTGAAAATGATGATGAATTGGTGTCATTAGAAAAATCCTCTTTCCTACACCAAATTTCTTCTTAGAATATTTAAAATAACTTACCTGAACAATTACAGATAAAGTTTCAACTAAGAAGACTCCACACAAAATCGGCAGCAGTAATTCCTTTCTAACTAAAATTGCTATTATAGCAATCAAACCACCTACAGTTAGACTTCCTGTATCACCCATAAAAACTTGGGCAGGATATGTATTATACCATANAAACCCTATCAAACCTCCNAGCATTGCAGCAACAAAAACTACTATTTCTCCTATTCCGGGTAAATACATTATGTTTAAGTAATCAGANAAAATTATATTTCCAGAAATCCACGCAAAAATTCCAAGTGTAAAAATTATTATTGAGGAGGAACCAGCTGCTAATCCATCTAAACCGTCAGTCAAATTTGCTCCATTTGAAACAGAAACTATTACAAGGGTAATTATAACTATATAAAATATCCAATTAAAATTTGTTGATTTAATTCCAAATATCTCTTCATAATCTAATTCGTTATCTTTTAGAAAAGGAATTGTAGTTTTTAATGATCCAGTCTTAGAACTAAGATTATGTTCTTCAACTAAATTTATTTCATTTTTTTCATAAATATTTTGTGTTTTTATTTCAGGATTAAAGTAAACTGTGAAACCAATATAAAGACCAAGAATTACCTGGCCAATAATTTTAAATGAACCTTTTAAGCCTTTTTTGTTTTTTCTAAAAACTTTGATATAGTCATCAATAAAACCAATAACACCTAGCCAAAAAGTTGAAATTAATAAGATTATTATATAAATATTTTTAAAATCAGCGAATAATATAATTGGAATTATTGTTGAAATAATTATAATTATTCCACCCATGGTTGGGGTTCCTTTTTTTAAGTTCTCACCTGGTAAATCTAACTCTCTTATATTTTCACCAATTTGCTTAAATGATAAATAATTGATTATTCTTTTTCCAAAAACTGTTGAAATAAATAAAGCTAGTATAAAAGTAATTCCTGCTCTGAATGACAGATATTGAAAAAGACTAGCTCCAGCAAACTGATAATTTTTTTCAAGAAAATCGAACAAATAATAAAACATTATATAGCTATTTTTAAATAATTATTAAGCACCTCACTGTCGCTGAATTCAATTTTCTTATCACCAACAATTTGATATTTTTCATGACCTTTTCCCAGAACTAATAGAATATCATTAACCTTAGATTTAGATACAGCATATTTTATAGCATCTTTCCTATCAATTATAGTTTTCACTTTTTTTATTTTTTTATTACCAACACCCATCTTCATATCTTCTATAATTTGATTTGGATCTTCATTTCTAGGGTTATCAGATGTAAAAATTGTTAAATCACTTAACTCAGATGAAACATAGCCCATCTTATTTCTTTTTTCTTTGTCTCTTCCTCCTCCACATCCAACTACAGTTATTATTATTCCATCACTTTTTACATAATCTTTAACTGATACTAAAACTTTCTCTATTGCATCAGGTGTATGAGCAAAATCAACTATTCCAGTAATTCCATTCTTTGCAATAACTTGAAATCGACCTTCAACAGGTTTTATCTTACTTAATAATTCAATTGATTTATTTTGATCTAATCCTAATATGTCACAGACTGCATATACTGCAACTAGATTATATGCATTAAATTTTCCTGTAATTTGAGTATGAATTAATTTATTATTCAATTGAATAATTAATCCCTCAATGTTATTTTCAATAATTTTTATGTTGTAATCTGAAAGTTTTTTTAGAGAATATGTTTTAATTTTTGATTTAGTATTTTGAACCATTACACTACTATTTTTATCATCAATATTGACTAAAGAATATGAATCTTTAGATAGTGAATCAAAAAATTTCTTCTTTGTATATATATAATTTTTAAAAGTTTTATGATAATTAAGATGATCATGAGAAATATTAGTGTAAACTCCTATGTCATAATCTAAATTTGAAATTCTTTCTTGATCAATAGAATGTGAGGAAACCTCCATGAAACAATACTCGACATTAGAATTAACCATTTCACTCAAATAAAAATTTAATTTATATGAGTCAGGTGTTGTTAAATCAGTTTTAAACTCTTTACCATCAATTAAAATTTTATTAGTTGACAATAATCCAACCTTATATCCATACAAATTGAAAATTTTATATAGAAGAGTAGCTGTAGTTGTTTTTCCGTTTGTTCCTGTAATTCCAATTAAGTACATTTTTTTGCTCGGATTTTTAAAATAATTTGAGCAAATTTTGGAATAAACCTTTCTTGTATTATTAACAACAACATATGTTATATCGTTGCGAATTTCTTCAGGAATTGTTTGACAAACAATACTTTTTGAACCATTTTGAATAGCATCATTTATAAAAATGTGACCATCAATTGTATTTCCATCGATTGCTATGAATAAATCATTTAATTTTATTTCTCTTGAATTATTCTTAACATCATTTATAATTCGATCTTTTACACCAAAAAATTTTACAACCTCAATATTTCTTAAGAGCTCTTTAAGTTCCATTACTTACAATTTTATTAAGGTTAGATCTATTTTTAATTTGAATTTTTGAAAGCTTTATATTTTTATTTAGCTCATGTAAATTATATTTTTCAACTTTTGGATATTTTGAAAATATTTTTTCAGCTATTCTTTTAAATACAGGTGCTGCCACTGTGTTACCATAATAGCCTTTAGTTTTATTAGGCTTATTTATAACTATTATGCAAGAATATTTCGGTTCATCTGATGGAAAATACCCAACAAAACTTGAAATATAATTTATACTATCTTTTGCATAATCAACCTGTGCAGTTCCCGTTTTACCAGACAACTTTAAGTGCTTAGATTTTATGTTCTTTGCTGTTCCATTTTCATGATGTACTACATCATAAAGCATCTTCTTTAATACTTTGTTTGTATTAATTGAAAAAATAGACTTGTTCAAAATTTGTTTTGGATATATTTTATTATCATTAGTTCCAAACTTTCTTGTACTGTGAATAAATTTTGGCTTAACAACTTCTCCTTCATTAGCGATGGCATTATAAAATGTTAAAATCTGTAGTGGAGTCATATTTACACCATAACCATATGTCATCCATGGTAATGATAAACCATTCCAGTTATCATCATTAGGATGAGGAATCTTTGGTTTAGGTTCACCTTTAATTGAGCTTATTACTGGATTAGCAATACCAAAGTTGTAAAGACGATCTACAAATTTTTTTGAATTTTTATTATATACAGAGTCAATAATTTTAACAACTCCCGTATTAGATGATAACCTTATAGCGTCCATAACATTAATCTTTCCATATCCACCTTTTCTACTATCTCTAACTTTAAAACCATAAAAATCAAGTATTCCGCCAGATGTATCAACTTTCCTTAAAGTGTCAATCACTTGATCCTCTAGAGCTGCAGCAATAGCTATTAATTTAAAGGTAGAACCTGGTTCAATTCCCTCACCAATTGCATAATTTAATTTTTCATAATACTTACCATTTTCAGTTAATCCAAAATTTGATATTGCTTTAATATCACCAGTTTGAACTTCCATTACTATAGCTGATGAATGATGAGCATCATATTTTTCTGTTTGCTCAAGTAAATAGTCATGAACAATATCTTGAATTTCACTATCTATAGTAGTTATGATATCTAATCCATTGATCGGTTCCTTTTTTAATTCATTATCTAAAGTTTTCCATTGACCATTTGAAATTTTTCTTTTTAACATGTAGCCATCCTGACCTCTGAGGTATTTTCCAAAAGCATGTTCTAAACCAACTCCTCTATAATTACCATTTTCGTCAATTCTTTCATATCCAATAGTTCTTTCAGCTACTTTTCCTAATGGAAATTCTCTATTAATTTTCTTTTCTACTATTAGTCCGCCCTTTATAGATCCATGTTTAAAAATTGGAAAACTCTTAACTCTATCAACATCTTCCTTACCTATATTTTTAATTATTGAATAATACCTATTTCCGCTATTTCTTGCGCTGATTAATGAATTGTGAACTATATTTTGATCTACTGATTTTAATTCTGCTATTTTTTTAGAAAGATTATAAACTTCACTATCAAAAAGTTTTTTCTTTACAGTTTTTGAATCAAAATAAACATCATACATTATTGTCGATGTAGCAAGTAAACTACCGTCGAATGAATATATATTTCCTCTTTGGGGATTTACCGTTGAATATTTTAATGTTTTATCTTCTGCTAATTGTCGATATTTATCACCGTCAACAAACTGTATGTGGAATAACTTATAACCAATAAATAAACCAAACAATAAAAAAACTGTTGCAAATCCATAAAGTTTTAATACAAATTTATTGTTGTTCATTTAATACTGGATATTATTATTTTACTTGGCGGACTCAATGAAGGTTTTATCTCTCTATCAATTAGTTTTTTTCTTACTGTTGACTCCACTCTTAAATTCATAAGTTTTTTTCTTAATTCAATAAAGTTGGATTCAGCAACAGAAACTTCAGTGTTTAACTGACTAATTTTATACACTTTACTATCAACACTGTGGGAAGAGTATATTAGTAGAAAAGCAAGAGAAAAAATAAAAAATATAAAACGGATATTGTCAATATTAATTTTTTCAATTAAGAATTTTCCTAGCAGTATGTCAATAATTTTATTTGTCATAGTTTAACGGCTGTTCTTAGCTTAGCACTTCTTGCTCTTGGATTATTTTTTATTTCTAATTCAGATGGTTTAATAAAATTGTATTTTGGTTTAATTGATAAAATTTTATTTCCAAAATCATCCTTAACTGGTTCATTCTCAAAACAATTATTTTTAAAAAATCTTTTAACTAGNCTATCTTCAACTGAATGGTATGTGATTATTGAAACTAATCCATTTTGGTTTAATAAATTTGGAAGTTGATTTANTAGTTTTTTTAGGTTTTTTATCTCTTGATTAACCTCAATTCTTATAGCCTGGTATACTCTAGCTAAAAATTTATTTTCATATCCAGGATTTATAAATTCGGAAAGTATTTCGTTTAAATTATTAGAAGATTTTATTTTTTTAGTCTTTCTTTTTTCAACTATACTTTTTGCAATTTTTCTAGAATTTGTTAAATCAGAATAATTAAAAAATATATTTGCAAGATCGGCTTCACAATAGTTATTTAAAATCTCCATTGCATCAATGCTTGATTCTTGATTCATTCTCATGTCAAGGATTGAATCATTTTCATAGCTAAATCCTCTNTCGATTGAATCGAACTGAAAAGAACTTACACCCANATCTGCAAGAATNCCATCAACTTTTGATATTTTTAAATATTTCAAATTTTGTTCTAGATAAATGAAATTCTGCTTTAATAACATAACTCTATTGTCATCAATTTTATTTTTTATAGCACTTTTATCCTGATCAAATGCTATTAATCTTCCATCATCATTTATTCTTTTTAAAATTTCTTTGGAATGGCCTCCTCCTCCAAAAGTCAAATCAACATAAATTCCATTCTCTTTTATTTCAAGACTATCAATCGCCTCGCACAACATAACAGGTTTATGAAACATTATTGTCATCATTACCCATTACTTCCTCCGTTAATTTTGCAAAGTCAACATTTGAATCATTAATCGCATTTTCATACATTTCCTTATCCCATATTTCAATGATATTTAGAGCTGTTGACATTACAATATTTTTTTTAAGGTGCGAGAAATTGATTAAATCTTTTGGAATTAATATTCTTCCAGCATTATCTAATTCAATATGCTTTAGTCCAGCAGTATATCTTCTAATAAAATCATTATTTTTCTTTGTGAAACGATTTAGCTTATTTACTCCCAGCATTGTTTCATCCCATTCATTAATAGGAAAGAGTTCTAAACATTTTTGGAATACAGATCTNTTAAGAATAAAACCTTTAGAAAGTTCTTTTTCTAACTGTTTTTTAAAGGATGAAGGAAACATAATTCTCCCCTTATTATCAATCTTGCATTCATATGTGCCTATAAGATTATACATATCAGATTAGCGTTACTATCAAATATATTTAAATTTTACCACTTTTTACCACTTTTTACCACATTGTTAATAATTTTTAAGATAAAGGCATAAAATGCTGATTATCATTGATTTAAAAGGATTTATAATTTAGTTTTCTATATTCATTTTATGTTATTGTTTCAAAATGAAATACATATCTTTGTCTGCAACTACTAAAACATAATAGATTTTGGAAAGTTTTATTACAGAAAACGGCTTTAACTATAGGTCTGTTNGTAAAGGAAGGCCAATATTAATTTTACATGGTCTAATGGGAGGCTTAAGTAACTTTGAAGATGTATTTAATTTCTTTCCACAAAAAAACTANAANGTTATTGCTCCAGAGTTACCAGTNTATACTTCTAAACTATTAGATACAAATGTTAAGTTTTTTGCAAAGTTTGTAAATGAATTTGTAAAATTTAAAAAACTTAAAGATTTTGTNATTGTCGGAAATTCTTTAGGTGGACATGTTGGATTAATTTATGCTAAATTTTTTCCTAACTTATTAAAAGGGTTAGTTTTAACCGGAAGTTCTGGACTCTATGAAAATTCCATGGGTGATAGTTACCCTAAAAGAGAAGACTATAACTTTATAAGAAAAAAAACTGAAGGTGTTTTTTATGATCCAAAAGTTGCAACAAAAGAAATTGTAGATGAAATTTTTGAAACAGTCAATGATAGAAAAAAATTGATTAAAATTTTAGCAATGGCAAAAAGTGCCATAAGACATAATATGGCAAAAGATTTACCAAAAATTGATGTNGAAACTGCAATNATNTGGGGNAAACAAGANANTGTAACACCACCNGATGTTGCAANNGATTTNNATAAACTTCTACCTAANTCNGATCTNTTTTGGATAGANAAGTGTGGTCATGCNCCNATGATGGANCATCCAAANNNGTTNAATGATATTTTAGANNGTTGGCTTTCAAAGAAAAATTTNTAGTTNTGTCNANTTTTTCNAANGTTTCATTTAAAAAAAGTAGCTCTAATGAAAATGAATGTCCAAAAGACGNTTTTCATGAGTTTGCAATGATTGGTAGGTCAAATGTTGGAAAATCTAGTCTTATAAATTCTATATTAAATAAAAAAAACATAGCTAAAACATCAAAGACACCAGGAAAAACACAATTAATTAATCACTATTTAGTAGAAAATAATTTTTACATAGTTGATCTTCCTGGNTATGGATATTCCAAGCTTTCAAAAAAACAATCAGAAAAAATTCTAAATATTTCATNTGATTATATTTTAAATAGGGAAAACCTTTTACAAATCTTTGTATTGATTGATATAAGACATAAACCTTTTGAAATAGATATTGATTTTATTGAGTTTCTAATTTCCGAGGGGAAAAAATTCAACATAATTTTTACTAAAGCTGATAAATTAAAAAAAAATAANTTAAACAAACATTGTGAAGACTATTTCAAACAACTAAATATACAAGATATTAATAGTACATATTTTATTTGTTCATCTACAAGAAATATTGGAATTTCCGAAATCAGAAAATATATACANAAAAGTTTAGTTTAATTTTTTTTTAGCTCAAGCTTTTCTGAAAAATAATCACAAAACTGTTTGAAAGCATCAGTCATTTTTTCATTATTAGTTGCTTTAAAAAAAGATTGAGATAAGCTAACAAGTGTTTGATGAATAAAAACGTTCATTTCATCAACAGGCATATCCTTTGTCCATAAATCAATTTTCATTGTTTCTTTATTNATGTGATCCCATGAGGAAAATAAAAAAGCTTTTGTTTGTTGGTCAGATACACCTCCATCTTTAGCTGACCAGCTCATCTTTTCNGGTATTTTATTTTCATCTAATTCAACATTTATTACTATGTCAGTTTTTTTAGAAATCATAATCCGGGTTTATAATTAGAATTTAAATATAATTNATACTCATTCATATTTAAAATTTCTTCAATAGTTTTATTGTTAGATTTTAAATATGATTTTACAATTTTATAACCAATCCATCTACCAATCATTGGTGCTGATTCATAGTCTATTGATATACCAAACTTTGAATATGGTCCAAAGTTTATAAATCTTTCTTCTAAGTCGTTAGAAGTATTAAATAAAATTTCATTTTCAATAAAAAATTTCCAAACTTCTTTTTCATTATTTTTTGCCCAAACAATTTCTGTTTCATTGTAATTAAGTGCTTTTTTTTCATCAAAATCGAGATTATTGATCATCAGATTATAAATTTTTCCATGATAAATAATCTTACTAATAAATTGACGATTTCTTGGATAGATAACATGTCTCGAGATTAATTTTTCAGCTAAATCTCTTACTAAAAATTCTTCACTCATTCTTTGCGAAATATATGATGGAATATTTTTGTATAAGTCTTGGTTGTCGAGGTAACAATCCAACGATAATAAAACTAATGAATCTGTAGTAATAATTTTAAATTGATAATCAATTCCATTATTTAGAGTAATTATCTTAGGAGAATTAAAATCTGAAAATTCATTACTTAAATTCGAATATAGTGCTGAAATTTCTCTATTTAATTTTTTGTCATCATATTTTTTAATTGATTCATTAAAAATAAATTTTCGTAAAGAATCGTTTTTTATATTAACCCATTCTTCTTTATTAAAATTTGAAGGAAATAGAAAAGGATAATCTTTAATTAATTTACTCAATGAATCTGAATCAGCATTAAAAAATTTTTTTTCAAACCTATCAATACTAACTAAATCATAAACTTTATTGATTTTATTACTACAACCTGANATAAAAATTAAAATAAAGGAGAAAATGATTTTATAATAATGCTTAAATAAATTAATTTGGCAAAAAATTTGATAATAATTTTTTTTGTAATTCATGAATTATTCAAAGGTAATCAAACACATTGTTAATTGGCTAAATTCTTACACTAATGATTCACACACAAAAGGATATGTAGTTGGGATTTCTGGAGGTATTGATTCAGCCGTAACATCAACACTTGCTGCTTCTACGGGTCATCCAACTCTTTGTTTGGAGATGCCAATTTTCCAATCAAATCAAGAACTTGAAAGATCAGGAAACCATATTGAATGGTTAAAAAATAATTTTTCTAATGTAAGCTCAGAACTAATTGATTTAACAGAATCTTTTGATAAATTTTCACAAAAAATTCAAAAGATTGAATCACAAAATAATCTTTTAGCATTAGCTAATTCTCGATCAAGGCTTAGAATGACTACTTTATATTATTATGCTGCTATTAATAATTACTTAGTTGTTGGTACTGGCAATAAAGTTGAAGATTTTGGAGTTGGGTTTTACACAAAATATGGTGATGGCGGAGTTGATCTTTCACCTATAGCTGATCTTACGAAAACAGATGTTAGACTAATTGCTAAAGAACTTGGCATCATTGATAGCATCATAAAAGCTCCACCAACTGATGGACTATGGGATGATTCACGTACTGATGAAGATCAACTTGGTGCTTCATATGAAGAGCTTGAAAAAGCTATGAAACAAGTAGAGAATAAAGTTCAAATTGAAACATTAAGTTCANGAGAAATTGAAGTCTACAAAATTTTAAATCAATTTAACTCTGCAAATAAGCATAAAATGGAACCTATNCCAATTTGTATAATTCCAGAACATTTCAAAACTAAATAACCCTATTTAGCTTTTTCGATAACAAAGATTTTAATTGATAATAATTAACAATTTCGTCCAATAGATCCTGATCTAAATTATCTGTCTCACTTTTTTGTTTACTCAATTCATTAACCTTTTTATTTATCAATAAAGTTCGTAGTGTTAGTATAGTTTCAGTAACTAGCTGTGATATTGATTTTGATTTTTGTTTTACATATATATTTTTGGTTTCCCAATTATGCAATTGATATATATCTTCATTAATAAGAATTGTTGTAACTAGNTTTGAAAGCTTNTCATCTAATGANTTTAAAAAAGTTTTTGGATCAAAATTTTCACTTTTTTGGTATTCACTAATTAACATTTTATATAAGTTTTTAAAACTCTCATTTGCAAACTCAACCTCATCAGATTGAAGATCTAAAAATATTTTTTCAAAAACTAAAGACTCAACTTTAACNGGCTTGTATGTAAAATCACCTTTTTCGTTTTTTATTAACTTAATTTCATCAAAAATCACTTTTTTTTCACCGTATAAAATCAATATTTCGATTATTTTTTTTTCTAATTCAAAAATTTGATCAACCTTTCTATGTTCAANAANNGTTTTCTCTTNTATNNGAGTCCTACTNGGAATTTGTTTTTTTGTAACAACTATTTGAGCTAAAACATTAAATAAAGTNTTTTCAGAAATATTCATGATTTCTGAACAATGTTTGATATAAATTTCTTGTTTAATCCTATCAGGTATTTTTGAAATACTTAACACTATTTCATTTATTATTTTAGCTTTTTCAGTTGGTGATTTTTTTAAAGAATCATTTAAGANTTTTGCTTTAAATTCAATAAAATCAATTGAATTATTATCTAAAAAATTTACAATCTCATTAGTNTCCTTGTTACTAGCAAAACTGTCAGGATCTTCATTATTTGGAAACAAGACAACACTAACATTCATGNTTTGCTCTAAGATTANATCAATACTACGAACAGTNGCACTAACTCCNGCTNTATCTGAGTCATAAAGCATTGTTATNTTTTTAGTTAATCTCCTNATTAAATTAATTTGATCAATAGANAAAGCTGTNCCAGATGAAGAAACAACATTTTTAATTCCCTTTTGATGAAATCTCATTACATCAGTATAGCCTTCAACNACATAACAATTATCTTTTTTTACAATCTCACTTTTAGAATTATAAAGACCAAATAGAATTTTACTTTTATTGTATATTATAGATTCAGGGCTGTTAATATATTTTGCTGATTTAATATTTGTCTTTAAAGTCCTAGCACCAAAACCAGCTGTTCTTCCAGAAATAGTTTTAATCGGAAATATAATTCTAGCCCTGTAAATGTCATTATTAGTTTTTGAAGAAACTAAACCTAAAGAAATTAGATCATCAANATTATAATTTTTATCTAATAAAAATTTTTTTAACCCATCNATAGACTCGGTTAAACAACCTACCTCAAATTTTTCTATTATTTCATTGTCAAAATTTCTTTCAAGCATGTAAGATTTGGCAATATTTTTTCCAAATTCTGATTTATGAAATCTTTCAATAAAATAATTTTTTGCAATATCAGTAATTATAAACAATTTTTCTTTTTCATTTATTTTTTCTTTTTGCTTATCGCTTAACTGAGTTTCTTCAATTTCAATATTGTATTTTTTTGCTAAATATTTTATTGCTTCNGGATANGATAATTGTTCATGCTCCATGAGAAAAGCAATTACATTTCCACCCTTACCACTACTAAAATCTTTCCATATTTGTTTAGCAGGAGAAACCATAAAACTTGGTGTCTTTTCGTCAGTAAAAGGACTTAGCCCTTTGTAATTCGAACCTGATTTTTTGAGTTGAATAAAATCACCAATAACTTCTTCTACTACTGCAGTTTCAAAAACTTTATCTATGGTGATTTTTGATATCATTATATAAATTTAATAATCTCTTTCAATAACATAATCAATCATTTCTTTTAAAGCATCACTGTATTTAGATTTTGGAAATTTTTCTAAAATTTTAATGGCACTTCTGTGATAGAGATTCATTTTTTCAATAGCATATTCTAAACCACCTGTTTCCTTCACATAGTTAATTATTTCTTTTACTACTTTTTTATCTTTACTATGTTTTTTAATAGAATTAATTAACCATCTTTTTTTTGATCTATCAGAATTATTAATAGAATAAATTAAAGGAAGTGTTAATTTTTTTTCTTTAATATCTATTCCTCTAGGCTTACCTATCTTTTTTCTTCCATAATCAAATAAATCATCTTTAATTTGAAATGCAATTCCAATTGAGTTACCTAAATCTCCAATTAACTTTTGTTCTTTTTTTGAGCTTCCTACACCACAAGCTGCAATTTTACAACATGAACTAATTAAAGAAGCTGTCTTCTTGGTAATTATTTCAAAGTAAATATCCTCTTGAATATCTAAATTTTTTGCCTTTTCAATTTGTAAAAGTTCTCCCTCACTCATATTTCTGACAGACTCAGAAATAATTTCAAGCAAATCATAATCTTTATTTTCAATACATAAAAGCATACCCTTGGAAAGCAGAAAATCACCTACTAGAACAGCAATTTTATTTTTCCATATCGCATTAATTGAAAAAAAACCTCTTCTCCTATTGCTATCATCAACAACATCATCATGAATTAAAGTAGCGGTGTGAATTAATTCAATTACAGAAGCTCCTCTGAAAACCTTTTCATTTACCTTTCCACCTGATAAGAGCTTNGAACACAAAAAGATAAGCATTGGTCGCATTTGCTTACCTTTTCTTTTAATTATGTAGTGAGTGATTCTGTTTAATAACGGGACTTTAGTAAGCATTAGATTAGAAAACTTTTCTTCAAAAACTTCCATTTCTTTTGATATTGGCTCTCTTATTTTGAATACCTTTTTCACTTTAAGTTAATTTAATGTTTATTTGCCAATTGACCACAGGCTGCTTGTATATCTTTACCTCTAGATCTTCTAATTGAAGCAGATACTTTATTTTCTTTGAGAATATTTAAATAATTATTAACCCATAATTCATCTGCTTTTGAAAATCTAGGATCATCAATACTATTATATTCAATCAAATTAACTTTTGATGGAACTCTTTTACAGATTTTAACGAGAGCATTTATGTGTTCAAAATCATCATTTATTCCCTTCCAAATTAAATACTCAAAAGTTACTTTTTGTTTAGTTTTTTTATACCAATATTCAAGACTTTTAATTAATTGATTAAGAGGAAAAGATTTAGAAAAAGGCATAATTTCATTTCTAGTTGATTCAATAGCTGAGTGAAGTGAAATGGCAAGATTAAACTTAACATTATCATCAGCCATCTTATGTATCATTTTTGAAATCCCTGAGGTTGATAAAGTAATTTTTTTATTAGATATTTCAATTCCTTCCTTTCCAGTAATTAAATTTATAGAATTAATGACATTATTATAATTCAATAAGGGCTCTCCCATTCCCATAAAAACAATGTTCGAAATTGGAAGAGAATAATTTTCAATCGATTGCTCATTCAAAAGTATTATTTGATCAAAAATTTCATACGATTCAAGATTTCTCATTCTTGAAAGCTTTGAAGTAGCACAAAATTCACAATCTAAACTGCACCCAACTTGGCTAGAGACACATGCTGTAACTCTGTCACCNGATGGTATTAATACAGATTCCACTACCAATTTNTCATGCAATTTAATTGCAAACTTCATTGTTGAATCAATACTAATCTGTTTAGATGATATCTGACTAAAATTTAATCTAAAATTTTCCTTCAATAAATCAATAAGACTCTTTGGTAAATTAGTCATGTCATCAAAACTTTTAACTGAGGATTTATTAATCCAGTTAAAAATTTGATTTGATCTGTATAATGGAAAGTTATTCTTCTCTACAAATTTATTTAGCTTTTCTAAGCTAATTGATCTAATATCATCAACTTTTACAGACATGCTAAAGAATTAACATAGCATCCCCATAAGAATAAAATCTATATTTTTCCTTAACTGCTTCTTCGTATGCTTCCATCATAAAATCATGGCCTGCAAATGCTGAAACCATCATAAGTAATGTGGACTTTGGCATATGAAAGTTTGTAATTAATGAATTAGCAATACTAAATTGATATGGTGGAAAAATAAATTTATGTGTCCAACCCACATATGGATTTAAAGTCCCAATTGATGAAACTGATGATTCTAAACCTCTCATCACAGTTGTTCCAACAGCACAAACTTTTTTCTTATTATTTTTTGTTTCNTTAACAATATCAACAGCCTTTTGATTAATAAATAATTCTTCNGAATCCATTTTATGTTTTGAAAGATCTTCAACTTCAACAGGACTAAAAGTNCCCAACCCAACATGTAGTGTTAATTCTGCAAGACTAATTCCTTTAATTTGCAATCTCTTTAAAAGATGTTTTGAAAAGTGAAGACCAGCAGTTGGAGCAGCAACAGCTCCCTCATTTTTAGCATAAATAGTTTGATATCTGTCTTTATCAAAATCTTCTTCTTCTCTTTTTATATACTTAGGTAAAGGAGTTTGACCAAGTTCGAGTAATTTTTCTCTAAATTCCTCATAAGTTCCATCATATAAAAATCTTAANGTTCGACCTCTTGAAGTGGTGTTATCAATAACTTCAGCTACTAAACTATCATCATTGCCAAAATATAATTTATTTCCTATTCTTATTTTTCTAGCAGGATCTACAAGAACATCCCAAAGTCTTTGATCTCTACTTAACTCTCTCAATAGAAAAACTTCAATTCGAGCACCTGTTTTTTCTTTGTTTCCCATTAATCTTGCTGGAAAAACCTTTGTATCATTCAAAACAAATGCATCTCCATCATCAAAATAATCTATGACATCTTTGAAGTGTTTATGCTCAATTTTTTTTGAATCTCTATGTAAAACCATAAGTCTTGATTCATCTCTTTGATCAGAAGGATATTCTGCCAATAACTCTTTTGGCAAATCATATGTAAAATTTGATAGTTTCATAAAATAAATTAAAGCGGCAAATATACATTTACAGCATAGGGGTTGTCAAGTAAAATGAGAATTAATTTTTAAATTTTAAATTGAAATTTAATTGTAATAAATCATTCCAATAACTTGGAAATGATTTTGTTACAACATCTGGGTCATTAATTATCAGAGGTGTAATCAAACCTAATGGGGCAAATGATAAAGCCATTCTATGGTCATCATAGGTGAATATTTCAATATTTTTATTAAAGTTAACTGGAGGAATAATTTCAATACTAGCATCATCAAAAATAATTTTTGCACCCAACTTTGACAGTTCATTATGTAATGCTAGAATTCTATCAGTTTCTTTAATTTTTAGTGTTTGTAAACCAGTTATTTTAACTTGGATTTTTAAAGCCAAACAAGTTACTGCAACTGTTTGAGCTAAATCAGGATTATCTATTAAATTAAATGATAAACTACTTGGTCTTTCATAGTCGTCAATCGGAGATAATAGTATTTCATTTTGATTTAAAAATTCGGTTTTAACACCTAGTTTTATAAATATTTTTTCTATAAAACTGTCACCTTGAAAAGATTCTTTAAAAAAGTTACTAAGTTTTATATTTATTTTTTTGTCAATAGCTACAATTGAGTAAAAATAAGATGAAGAACTCCAATCAGATTCAATTAAATATTCTATTGGGTTAATCTCTTTAACATTATCAATTTTAATTATATTTTTTCTAAACGAACACCCTATTCCAATTCTCTTTAAAACATTCAAAGTCAAATTTATATAGGGTTTAGAAATAATTTCACCATCAAGTTCAATTGTTAAACCATTTTTAAAAGTTGGCCCAATTAAAATTAAAGCACTGATAAATTGACTACTAATATCAGATTTAAGTTTTATAATTGACTTTTCACTTTTAGTTCCATTAATTTCTAAAGGTGGGTAACCCTTTTTTTTGAGATAATTAATATTAAATCCTAAATTTTTTAGAGCATCAACTAAAATACCAATAGGTCTTTCTTTCATTCTTTTTGACCCAGTTAATATGAACTTGCCTCCATCTAAAGTTGAGAGATAAGCAGTTAAAAATCTCATTGCAGTACCAGCATGATGTATATCAATACTTTTATGAAGATTTTCAAGAGCATTTTTAAGCACAACCGAATCATCAGAATCTGAAAGGTTACTGATTTTAATATTTTTGAATATTGAGTTTAAGATTAAAACTCTGTTTGACTCACTTTTAGAACCAGAGATTTTAATACTAGAATCAGGAGATAAATCAGATGGTGTTATCTCAACTTTTTTCATTTTAATTTTTCATTAGAGAAATGTCTGTTTTTATCTCTTTTTGTTTTCTTATTTAATTTTTCTTCAAAAGCCTTTTCTAAATCAACACCAGTTTGATTAGCTAAACATATTAAAACAAATAAAACATCAGCCAGTTCCTCACCTAAATCATTAATTTTTTCATTCTTTTTTGGGGATTGCTCACCATATACTCTGGAAATAATTCTAGCTACTTCTCCAACCTCTTCGGTAAGTTGAGCCATATTGGTAAGCTCATTAAAGTACCTTACACCATACTTTTTAATCCAATCATCAACTTTTTTTTGTAAAATATTTAATTCCATTTTAGACTTTATTTTTTGAATCAATAATTATAGTGACAGGACCATCATTTTCAAAATCAATCTGCATATCAGCACCAAATTTACCAGTTTTTATTTTTTTATTGAAAATCATATTAATTTCATCAACAAATAAATTATAGTTAATTTCAGCAAATTCACCTTTCGCTGCATGAATGTAAGAGGGCCTGTTTCCTTTTTTTGTTAGTGCATGTAGAGTAAATTGGCTTACAACTTGTAAATCTCCATCAATTTCTTTTACAGATTTATTCATTATTCCATTATCATCATTAAAAATTCTAAGATTTACAATTTTATTTGATAACCATTTAATATCATCAATTGTATCTTCATGAGTAATCCCTAAAAGAACCATTAATCCTTTGGAAATTTCACTATAAACTTCACCATGAATTTTAAGTTTAGAATAATTAACCCTTTGAATTACAGCTTTCATTTACCTAAAATTATTTTCTATTTCTAATAACATTGAAATGTAGTTATTATACCTAGATCTTGAAATTAATCCATTATCAACACTTTTTTTAATCTCGCAGCCAGGTTCATGATTATGTGTACAGTTATTGAATTTACACGAATTGATATTTAAAAACTCTTTAAAATAATCTTTTAATTCGTGTTTATTAACATTATATAACCCGAAACCTTTTATGCCTGGTGTGTCAATGATTTTAGAACCAAAGTTCAAATCATACATTTGGGAAAAAGTAGTAGTATGTTGACCAGTTAAATTAGAATCAGAAATTGGTAATGTTTTAATATTTAGGTCTGAATCTAGAGAATTTATCAAAGTTGATTTTCCAACTCCGCTGTGTCCTGAGAAAACACATGTATTACCTATCATAATACTTTTAAGTTCATCAATATTGATTTTTTTCTTTCCTGAAACTGAAATTGTTTTATAACCAGCCGATGTATATATTTCTTCAAGATTTTTTACAATTTCTTTAGACTTTTTATCATAATTATCAATCTTGTTAAATAAAATCAACGTATCAATACCATATGAAATAGTTGATGCTAAAAATCTATCAATAAACATAGTTGATGTTTCAGGGTTTTTTGGTGTAACAATTAAAAAACAAAGATTAATATTTGAAGCTATAATGTGAAATTGTTTCGATAATTTGACTGACTTTCGCACAACATAATTCTTTCTTTCAAATAATTCCTTTATTACATTGCCAGAAGATTCATTTAAATCTACAAGTACTTGATCTCCTACACAAATTGGATTAGTCGAATTTATATCCTGAATTCTAAATTTTCCTGAAAGTTTACAATCTACAAAAGTTCCATTTTCTAATTTTATTTTATAAAAACTACCTGTTGATTTGTAAACTAACCCTATCATTAACTATTTAGTATTTTATTTTGATGATTTATTGATTCTTGATGAATTGCTTTAAAAATTTTCAAAACAAAATCCTCACTTAATCCTTTTTCTTTTCCCTCTAAAATCATTTTACCTAAAATTTCATTCCATCTTTTTGATTGTAAAACAGCAACATTTTGTTTTTTCTTTAGTTTACCAATTTTATCTGAAATANTCATTCGTTTAGATAAAATTTCTATAATATCATTATCTGCTATGTCAATTTTTGTTCTATATTTTGCAAGTTTATTTACNTAACTCTCTTCCTTAAAAGCTCCTTTTCTAATCTTTAACTCTTTCATTAGTTGTATTAAAACCTTTGGTGTAATTTGTTGAGCAGCATCACTCCATGCGTTATCTGGATCGACATGAGATTCAATCATTAATCCATCAAAGTTTAGATCTAGAGAAATTTGAGAAACATCATGTAATAAATCTCTTCTCCCACATATATGTGAAGGATCACAAATTAGTGGTAAATCAGGAAATCTATTTTGAAGTTCAATTGGAATTTGCCATTCTGGATTATTTCTAAATTTTGATTTTGAGTATGTAGAAAATCCTCTGTGAATAACACCAAGTTTTTTAATATTNGANGAATATAATCTTTCAATTCCGCCATACCATAATGCTAAATCAGGNTTAACAGGATTTTTTATCAANACTATTTTATNTGTTCCTTCAAGGGCATCGGCAATTTCTTGAACAATAAATGGACTAACTGTAGATCTTGCTCCAATCCATAAAACATCTACATCATGTTCAATAGCAAGCTTTACATGATTTGCATTTGCAACTTCGGTAGCTGTTAGTAATCCTGTTTCTTTTTTTACCTTTTGTAGCCACTTAAGTCCAATTGAACCAACNCCTTCAAACATNCCTGGCCTTGTTCTAGGTTTCCAGATACCAGCTCTGAAAATAGATACATCAGAATCTTTAAGTTCATTAGCAATACTCATCATTTGAGTTTCAGTTTCAGCACTACATGGCCCAGCAATTACTAATGGATGATCTAATTTAAAATCATCAAGCCATTTTCTAAGTTTTTTGTTATTTTTCATCGTTTTTATTGTTTATCCCCGAAAGAATTTTTTTAACTCTATTTATATTATTTAAATCTTTAATTATAGATTTTTTATCATTATTTATTATTAATTTTTTTAACTCCTCAAGATTATTAATATATCCATTTAAAGCCTCTAAAATATTGTCTTTATTCTGAAGAAAGATTGGCGTCCACATTTCAGATGAACTTTTTGCTAATCTAACTGTTGATTCAAATCCACTACCAGCGAGATCGAAAATATTTTTTTNATTTTTTTCTTTTTGAATAACTGTTTTAGCTAAAATAAATGAAGTTATATGTGAAAGATGAGAAACATATGATATATGTTGATCATGAGAAAAGGGATCCATATTTATTATCTTCATTTTAAATTTTTCAAATAAATTCATAGCATACTTTAGTAAATCAGGATCNGTCTGGTTNGGCTCACAAATAATATTAGTTATATTAAAATATAAATTTTTCTTAGCTGCATATGGTCCACTATTTTCAGTTCCTGAAATTGGGTGCATTGCCAAAAAGTTTTTTCTATTAGGATGATTTTTTAATTCACTACATATTTTTTGCTTAGTTGAACCNACATCAATGACTAGTGTTTTTTTAGAAACATTATTTAAAACGCTTTTTAAAACATCAATTGATTTATCAACAGGGACTGAAACAACAATNATNTTANAATCAGATATTTTTTCAATATCAANTAAAGAATTAATTATACCTAATTCANTAGCANCAGTTATATTTTCCTTTGAANTATCAAATCCTGAAATTTCAGCANNAGGATATAANTCTNTAATATCATAAGANAATGANCCACCCATTAANCCTAGTCCNATTATTCCAATTTTCATTTTAATCTACTTTTTGCTTTAATAATTAATTGCTCGTCTAAACACAATGAAAAACGAACATATCCTTCACCATTTTTTCCAAAAATAAATCCTGGTGCAACAAAAATATTTTTCTCATACAGTAAATAATCAGTTAATTCTTTTGATGATTTGTTTGAATTAATTTTTGCCCAAACAAACATTCCAACTGATTTTGAATCATATGATAAGTTTAAAATGTCACATATTTCTAAAACAATTTTTTTTCTTTTTAAATAAATATCATTGATTTTATTAAACCAACTTTCATCTAGTTTTAAAGCATTTACAGCTCCCATCTGAACTCCGTAAAACATACCGGAATCCATATTGGATTTTATTTTTAAAACACTATCAATATTTTGTTTTGAACCTATTAGCATTCCAACTCTCCAACCTGACATATTAAATGACTTACTAAGTGAGTTTAATTCCATACAACAATCGATTGAGTTTTCAATAGATAATATACTTTTTGGATTTTTATTTAGTATAAAACTATATGGATTATCATTTATCAATAAAATTTCATTTTGTTTAGCAAAAAAAACAAGTTCCTCAAACTTAACTTTATCTAAGTCAGAACCTGTTGGCATATTAGGATAATTAATCCACATAAGTTTAACTTTAGTTAAATTCAATTGATTTAGTTTATCAATATCTGGAAGCCAAGAATTTTCTTCACTTAGATCAAAATATATTGGTTTTGCACCAACAATATTTGTAACTGATGTATAAGTTGGATAACCAGGATCAGGAATTAATACCTCATCACCAGGATTTAAAAATGCTAATGAGATGTGCATAATCCCTTCTTTTGATCCAAGTAATGGAAGTATATTATTATCAGAGTTTAATTCAACATTATAATTAGATTTATAAAAATTCTTAATTGATTCTCTCAATAAATCTGTTCCTTTATAACTCTGGTATCTATGAGCATTTTTATGATTTAATGATTTTTCTAAAGACTCAGATATTTTCTTCGGAGGCAAAATATCAGGACTACCGATACCCATATTGATAATTGGTTTACCATCCATCTCGAGTTTCTTTACCTCTCTTAATTTTTTTGAAAAATAATATTCTTCAATATGATTTAATCTTTCAGCAACTTTAATCATAATTTTTCACTTTTATATAAACCAAATTCCTTAAACAACTCCGAACATAATTTAACATTTTTAACTGCATTAGTATAATCATTGATGTTTGTAAAAGTTAAATCAATAAAAAAAGAGTATTTCCAGGGTGTTTCGATTACGGGAATGGATTGAATTTTTGTGAGATTGATATTATTATCAGAGAAAATATTTAAAACCTTAGCTAAGCTTCCATTACTGTGATTAAGAATTAACTTTAAAGATGCCTTGTTTTTTTCTATGGTTGAATTCAATGAGTCTTCTGAAGATACAATCACAAATCTAGTCTCATTATTTTTTATTGTCTGAATATTCTTTTCGACTATATCTAACCCATATATTTCAGCGGCTTTTTCACTTGCAATTGCTGCAACTTCAGTTAGCTTATTTTTAGAAATCTTACGTGCAACTTCAGCTGTATCTTTATCCTCTAAAATTAATTTATTTGAATTTTTTAAAAAATCTTTACATTGAAGCAGGGCCATAGGGTGCGATGAAATAGTTTTAATTTCATTAATATTAGTTCCAGGACTTACCATCAATTGATGATTAATATTTATATAATACTCTCCAATAATTTTAAGATTATTCTCATCAATTAGTGAATAATTAGGTATTAATGAACCTGCAATAGAATTTTCAATGGCCATTACACCAAAATCAGAAATCCCATCTTTAACAGATAAAACTACATCATCAAATGTCATACAATCTATTATTGTACATTCATTTCCAAAGTAATTTTTAGCTACTTCATCATGATAAGAACCTGCTATCCCCTGTATTGCTATTTTCATTGTCCAAAAAAAAAGTCCTGAAATTCAGGACTCTTTGATTTAATTTATTTATTTATTAACAAAAAATCCTCTTAATACTTAAATAGTAAAAGTAGAAATAGAATTTTGTGTTATATCCTTTATTCATTATAGATCAAAAATACATCAGATAATTTAATTATCAAAATCTATTCTTTATAACAATCTTTGAGAAAGTTTTTAATTTGATCAAATTCAATAAAAAAAGCATCATGACCATGATTTGATTTTATCTGATAATAGTAAATATTATCTTTAATTAGGCTTAACTTTTTATAAGTTTCTCTTAGTTCATAATCGGTAAAAAGCAAGTCAGTATTTATAGAAATAATATATACGTTACTTTTTATTTTTTTTATAAGATTTTCAATATTAGAGTTAGCATAAGTTTCAATATCTATTGAAGAAAGAAACTTATTCATTGTTTTGTAGGCATCTAGTTCAAATCTATTTTTTAATGTATCTCCATGAAAATCCAACCAATTAGTAACTTTTCTTGAAAATCCATCAGTCTCGTTTTGAAATTTTTTATTTAATGAGAGTGGATTTCTGTAAGTTAACATAGCATGAATTCGAGCATCAACAATAGGATCAGATGAATTTTCTAATAATTTAGATTGTAAATAAGTGTTAGCTAATAACCAGTCGGAAGATTTATAATTAGCTGCAATTGGAATTAAATTTTCAAATAACTCGGGATTTAAAGCTCCCATTTCCCAAACTAGGCCTCCACCAACAGATCCTCCAATAAGTGAATGAACCCTGTTAATTCCCAATTGAGATATAGCTTTATTAAATGCTTTTGCTACATCACCTAAAATTAAATCATCAAGAAATTCATTCTTTTCTTTTCCAAAGCAATTTCCAGGTATATTAAATGCTAAAACAGCAAAACGATCTGTGTCAATTAATTTGTTTTTTCCAATTAAATCTTTCCACCATCCATTTTGGCCAGACACATTAGAATTTCCAGTTAATGAATGGTTTACAACAACTACCGGAAATTGATTAATATCTTGTCCAAAATTTTGGTAGGAAAGATGAAAATCAACTTCCCTACCAGAATAAATTTGAACATTTTTTACTTCAATGTATTTAAGATTTAAATCCATTGATTAAGTAGACAATACTTTAGAGTCAATTTGAGAAAATGCAAGTTCTAAATCACCCTTAAGATCATCTATATCTTCTAATCCAACTGAAAGTCTGATTAAATCTTTAGTTACACCTGTTGTAACTTGCTGATCATCATTTAATTGTTGATGAGTGGTACTTGCAGGATGAATAATCAGTGATTTAGAATCTCCGATGTTGGCTAGCAAAGAGAAAATTTCAGTTTTATCAGCTACTGTTTTAGCACTATCATATCCTCCTTTTACTCCAAAAGTAACAATACCACTTTGACCGTTTGGTAAATATTTATCTGACAATTTTTTGTATTTACTACTTTCTAAACCTGGATAATTAACCCAAGTAACTTCATCCCTAGATTCAAGCCATTGTGCAAGTTTTAAAGCATTTTCACTATGCCTTTTCATTCTAACATCAAGAGTTTCTAAACCTTGTAAAATTTGAAATGCATTAAAAGGACTAAGTGCTGCACCTAAATCTCTAAGACCTTCAATTCTTACTTTTGCAATGAAAGAAGCCTCCGCTAAAACATCATGATAAATTAATCCATGATAACCTGCTGACGGCTCTGTAAATTCTGGAAATTTTCCATTTGACCAATCAAATTTACCTGCATCGATAATAACACCGCCAAGGGCTGTTCCGTTTCCATTAATAAATTTTGTTAATGAGTGGATTACAATATCTGCACCATGCTCAATTGGTCTTAATAAAGCTGGTGTTGCAACTGTATTATCTACAATAAAAGGAACTTTAGAAGCTTTAGCTCTTTTTGAGATTTCAGAAAGATCTAATACATCTAGTTTTGGATTTCCTAGTGATTCTGCAAAAAATACTCTTGTATTTTCTTGAACTGCATCAGCAAAATTTTCAGGATTAGATGGATCTACAAATGTTGTTGTAATACCTAATCTTGGTAAAGTTACATTTAAGAGATTGTATGTTCCACCATATAAGCTGTTTGAAGCTACAATATGATCACCAGATCTTAATAAAGTTAAAAGAGTGGTTGATATTGCTGCTGTTCCCCCAGCAGTGACAACAGCACCTATACCGCCTTCTAAAGATGCTAATCTCTGTTCTAATACATCGTTGGTAGGATTATTTAATCTTGTATAAATATATCCTGGTTCAGCCAAGGCAAAAAGATTTGCGGCATGATCAGCGTTATTAAACACATAAGATGTTGATTGATAAAGAGGAACTGCTCTTGTTCCTTGAGTTAGGCTAGTATCATGTCCTGCATGAAGAGCCTTTGTTGATAGTTTTTGGTTACCCATAATAATAATTTTATATGTGAGGAGACTTGACGATAAAACCTAGTGAAAGCTACTGCTTTAGCACTTTTTTATAGAGGTTGCAATCAGACAAATCGATCCTCGTTTAATTTGTTAAACAAAGTTTGTAAAAAAAAAAATTAAAAAACAAGAATTATCTAAAATTTATTGATGCACCTATAGATATTACATCATATTCTTGAAATGTATAATCAATAAAAGCATGCAAAAAAATAAATTTAAATTTGAGTCCAACATTTTTACTCAACTCATGAATTGAATAATCTAACTGAATTGGGTCTGAGAGATTCACAGGAATTTTTGTATTAGTTTGAGAACTAAGATTATATTCTAATTCATAATTACCAAGAATATTAAAAGAAGATTTACCACCAGAAATTCCAATTCCACCATATAGCTCAAAAATTGAAAAATTAAAAGAAGTTAAAAGCTGTGCTTTATAGTTTGAAATATCAAAACTTGCATTTTGATTTGAACCTTTAAATGTTCCAGAAGATTGAATATCATAATTTATATTCATGAATGACATTGCTCCAAAAGCAGATAAATTTAAAGTTGGAATCTTATTCAAAAAACCAAAATATTGCAATAAATCGTGTTTAATTCCAAATCCATAATTTGAAAAATATACTCCGTTTCTATCGTACTCTGGTAAGTATCTAATTGTAATTTCAGACTTAAGTGGTAATCCTACTGATGCCTGAATTAAAGGAGAAGATATGATTCCTAATGGGAGCTTNTCTTTAATTCCACCAGGAGCTAAAAAAGTAGTAGTTATTTCAGGATGAAAAGAATTCTCAGGAATAGTTACAGAAAGCTCTTCATTTTTATTTTCTCCAAATACAGTTGGAAGACGATTAGCAGTTGATTCAATTAAATCAAAGTTTGAAATATCGAAGGACTTTTCACCTTCAGGAATTAATACTGTATTAAGAGATAGAGTTAAATCAAATCCTAATTTTTTATGAACTTTAGCTGTAGTATACCAACCAGAATTCATTAAATAAATTGAACCTTTCATAGCAGGTTGTAAATAACCTGAAAATAACTTTTTTGAGTCATCTTGAGCAGCTAAAAGNATATTCTCAATTCCAGCTTGTGAATAAAGNAATGATGAAAAAAAGAAGATAAAAATTTTGAAAGTCCTTAATAGCACAATCAAAATTAAAAAATAATTANCTTATTTTAGTTTTCCTCCCCCTTGATTTCCTCTNGGTCTTGCACCAGAACCACCTTTTTGATTTTCTGATTTTTTTGAAGATCCACCAATAGCAGTCAAATCATATTTAAGTTTAAACAAAATATATCTTGGCTGAATTATGTACATTCTNGTTTGAGATGATAATTGATTTGCTGAGTCTCTGTTTATCGATTGATCATTCAAAAGATTGGTAACCCCAACACTGTATTCCCATTTAGAACCTTCTTTTTCATAAGAAAGATCTGCATCCCAAAACCTAAAGTTATTTAAGGTTTGATCTTGATTTTTATAATAGTTATAGCTGTACTCAGTATTAAAAACAAATCCTTTTCCAAAATAAGCATCGATCTCTATATATGGTGTTTCTTGATAAAAAGTATTTTCTGTGTCATTATTGGTATACTTATTAATATTATATCTGTAACCAATTTCAATATTTGGCTTATCCCTAAAATTAGTAGCTAGGCTAATATTATAGTTTTGACCTAGGTTTTCAGTTTTTGTAACTCTATTATTAATTACATTATTGAATTCACTAAAATTATATCTTACACCAAATTCACCCTTCAGNTTTTTTGTTCTTTTATCAATCCTACCATTNACAGAATAAGATTCAACNGGAAAACTCGAGTTTGTCGGTTTTCTTACTGAATTTATACCAACNAGAGTNGTTCTNGATTGGATTGAATTAGATCTCTTAGAATAATTAGCTCCTGCAAAAATATTTGTAAATGTAAATTGATTGATACTTCTNTAATTTAANTTATAGTTTATTACTTTACCNGCNTCTAACTCNGGTTCNCCTTGAAATAAACTATTATAATTATTAAAAACATAAGCTCTTGCTAGATTATTAACATCCGTAAACTGGGTTGTTTCTCTATATGTAAGTCTTAAACTTTCTGTTTGCTTGAATTGTAAATTAATTCTAAAATCTGGACGGACATCACTAATTTTTGTTTCAAAGTAATCTCCGTATTGATTATTGTTAGTGTTGTATGAGTGAAAAGTTAGTCCAGGATCAAATGTAAAAATACCTGTTTTTAACCTGTACTTTAAAGCCACATATGTGTCTGTAAAGTTAAAATCCACATCATTAACAAATAATTCATCAGAAAAGTTTTTAATTTGACCACTATCTAATGTTTGAAAGAAGTTTGATGCGTATTGTTGTTTTACATCAGTTACTCCTAGTGTTATATTTATATTTGATTGATCATTAATTAGATAATAATAATCAAACTTAGTTTCAAATTTTTTTGTTTTAATATTTCTTGTTTGAGTCGTATTGTATGAATTTTGATTAGTATCAAAATCAATTAGATTCAAAAATGGATTAAATTCTCTAACAACACTTCCTATTGGATCTTCTTCTTGATCAAGATGCTGAGCTTCAAGAGAAAATATATTTTTTTCTCCAGCTGTATAATACATCTTAAACTCTTGATTTAATGAGTATGGTGTTTGAACCCTTCCAATATTTAAAAGTTCATTTACTCTACTAGATCCTCTTCCATACATTGAAGTAAGCTCAGTATTTTCATTTTGATTACTTTGATTTAAGAGTATATTATACTCCAACTGTAATACATCACTAGGCTCATATTCAACTGAAAACTTGTAAAGTTCTAATTCATTTTCCTGCAAGACGTTTCTTCCGGTATCTTCAACTACACCATTTGTAAAATAAGTTCTACTAATATTTTCCTCTAACTCATTAATATTTGATGAAAAAATACTAAATCCACTAATTTCAAGTCCTCTATCATTTGATACAGAAAAGTTTGTAGCTAATAATTCAGACTCAATTGATTT
>NZOB01000014.1 GCA_002693085.1 Flavobacteriaceae bacterium
TAAATCAAGTTTAGATTTATTTGCGACAACTATTTTTTTATAACCATAAAGACTAAGTTTTCTTAATATTGCACTTCCTACCAAACCTTTATGACCTGCAACAAAAATTTTGGAATTCTTATTCATTTTTGATTTTTTTAAGGTCAAAATGAACCATTTCTTTCACTAAGTTCTTTATGTTTATTTTTGGGTTCCATTTAAGTTCTAGTCTGGCTTTTCTTGAATTTCCTAACAAAGTATCAACCTCTAATGGTCTAAAATATTCTTTACTACATGCAATTATACATTTACCACTCTCATCAAAACATTTCTCTTTTATTCCTTTTCCTTTCCAAAAAAATTTAATATCCAATTCTTTTAAAACCAAATTTATAAAATATTTTACGGTATATTGTTTACCAGTAGAAATTACATAATCATTAGGTTTTGATTTTTGAAGCATTTTCCACATTGCCTCTACATAATCTTTAGCATGACCCCAGTCTCTTTTAGCATATAAGTTTCCAAGATATAAAGTTTTTTGTTTTTTTAATTTAATTTTACATAAACCTAAAACAATTTTTCTTGTAACAAATGTTTCTCCTCTCACAGGACTTTCGTGATTGAATAATATTCCATTGCATGCAAAGATGTTATATGCTTCTCTATAATTCACAGTAATCCAGTGTGCATAGACTTTGGCTACACCATAAGGACTTCTTGGATAAAATGGTGTTTTTTCGTTTTGAGGAGTCTCTTTAACTTTTCCAAACATTTCTGAGGTTCCAGCTTGATAAAATTTAGTTTTTTTTTCAAAACCGTGAAATTTTATAGCTTCAAGAATTCTCAGAGCACCAACTGCATCCGCATTTGCGGTATACTCAGGAACTTCAAAAGAAACNGAAACATGTGATTGTGCAGCAAGATTATATATTTCTGTAGGTTTNATTNTTTTNATTAAGCTNGATACTGANATNGCATCTGTAATATCTCCATAATGNAANAAAAAATTTCTNTTATTTTCAAAAGGNTCTTGATAAATGTGNTCTATTCTTCCTGTATTAAATGATGATGATCTTCTTTTAACNCCNTGAACNAAATATCCCTTTTTAATTAANAATTCNGCTANATAAGANCCATCNTGACCTGTCACACCNAAAATTAAAGCAATTTTTTTTTTCATTTTTTCTTAAATCTGAATTCAAACATNTTTAAATAAATAACTGTATANACAATTAAATTCAATAAAATTAATAAAATNTGTATTTGTGTATTAGTTTTAAAATTTAAAGCAANACNAAAAATAACTANATTATATAAATTTAATATATTNGCNGTCANTATNTTTGCNTAAATTGTTTTATNAATAATTTTTTTTTTTACATAATAAAAAATTAATTGGTGTAAATGTTTAGAGTCTGGTTTGAGTGGTGATTTTCCAAAAGCATATTTTCTTATCATGGAAAACAATGTTTCAAAACTAGGATACCATAAAAGAAGGATTATAAAAAAAGGNGATAAATACTGATTTAAATAATAAATTTGAATTAGAAAGGTTGAAAATATGAAACCTAATAAAATTGAGCCCGAGTCGCCNATAAAAACTTTATTAAATAAATTAAAAAAATAAAGTCCAATTAAAGTTACCAATAAGTTTTTTTCTAATTGGTGATCGGTTAATAACTGCTCGTCTATATTCAAATAAAACAATGTCAAACAAATCAAAAAATAATACCCAACATTTAATGTATTTAAACCATCAAAAAAATTTGAACCATTCATTACAATTAAAATACAAAAACAAACAAATAAATAATTAAAAANCTGAAAATCTAAAAAATTATCTAATAAATTAACTCTTGTATTTTCAATTGTAATGTCTTGTAAAACCACNAAAANTATTACAATTATTGCTTGATACAAAAGTCTTTTAGATGCAGATTTTATCAATTTCAAATCAGAAAGAATTCCTAAAATTAAAATTAAAAGAAAAAATAAAATTAAATTAAAATTATTTTCNTCTAAAAAAAATAGAAAAGAAAAAAAAACTAAAATTCCACCTGTAAGAGGAACCTTATTTTTTGATGCATATTTCTGATGATTATCTCCTGTTTCACTTAAAAGTATATCTTTATTAAGTAAAAACTTATTTAAAAAAAACAAACAAAAAAAAAGCAATATAGAGTAAAAAATAAAATTCATGTTTATCTTTTAATAAGATAATTAATTGATAATAGAAATAAATACATAAATGATTTAATTATATTAAATTTTAAATAATATCTATATACTTTATAACCATCAAAAATTTTTTGTAATGNAGATGATGACAATGAGTCATTTAATTTTCTCCAGGAAGTAAGTTTCTTATCAAGACCTTTCATTTCCACTCCATCTTTTAGTAATTTAAGCCAAACTACAAAATCCTCTTTTGTTTTTATTTTTGGAAAAAAATAATTTTGATTATCAAAAAATCTTTTTTTTAAAACTACTGTAGATAAACCTATATCACAGGATAATAAAAGGCTTTTAAAAGAAGTGTCATATGATGCATCCCTAAAACCAATTATATTACTATTTTTGTCGATTATTTCATAAGATGTATAACTAAAATCTATTCTTAAATCTTTCATAAACTTTAGTTGTTCTTCTAATTTATATTTATTCCACAAATCNTCACAATCACAAAAAGCAACATATTCACCTTGGGCAAAACTTATACCTTTATTTCTTGACTCTCCAGCTCCTAAGTTTTGTTCATTAAAAANAATTTTAATTCTTTGATCTTTTTTTTGGATTTTTTTAAGAACTTCGTNACTATTTTTGCTTAATTCATCATCGATAATAATTATCTCGAGCTCTTTATGAGATTGATCTATTATAGACTCAATTGTTTTTTCNACATAAAGGTCCTTTTTANAATAAGGCATTATGATACTTACCAATGGCATAATATTGATCTAGTTTTAAGTTAAATTTAAATAATAAAAAAATGAAAATAAATAGAAAAATGAAAAATAAATAAAAATAAAATTTAGGCTAATAACTTTTCTTAAAAAGATATCTTTAATGTAGCTAGAATTTATAAGACCAAAAAACAATAAATAAAATAAAGGATCTAAATATTTTTGGTAAATTACTTCAAAAGGTAGAGATATTAACAATATAATTAAAAGCAAATAATTAGAAACACGATCTTTATGAAATATGAAGTCTATTACCAAAAAGGAGATTAAAANAACAANAAATAGTAAAGTTTCTCTTAAAATTGGACTCACTTGGTANATTAATTTAACAAATACTCCACCTCCAGTTGTNGGAAAAATAATCAAATTTTTAAAAAAAAATAAGTCAATTATGTAAATAAAAAAAGTAATTAATGTAATNAAAAATAAAATCTTAATTTTTTNTTTGTAATAATTAAATATTACAAANTCTCTATTAATTATAAATGGAATTAAATAAAACAAAATTATNGTTAAAATTATGAAACCTGAGCTTAAATAATTTGTGTTACTAAAAGAGGAGATGGTGTCTATAAAATTGTAATTTAAAATAATGTATTTTAAATAAATTAGCGCGGGTAAAGAAAATATAAAAGATAAGATAATTAAATAAAGTAAATGCTTTAAATTTAAATTTTTATAAACATAAAATAAATAATATATTATAAAAAAAGAATAATAATGTCTTATATAAGAGCACAGAATTAAAAAGATAAAACACAAATATATATCAAATATTTTTTTTTTATCTTGAAATTTTAAAAAAAATAAAATCGATAATGATATTAAAATCAAGCTTAGATTATCTCCCAAAAGCCATATAGAAGATGTTCTGAAATAAGGTGATAGAAAAATTAAAAGACTGAAATAAAATAAAAATTCTTTTTCAAATTTAAATTTTCTTTTCAAAATTAAAAAAAAAATTAAAGGTAAAAAAGAACAGATTAAGATATAACCAGATTTTACAGCAATTAAATTATCAATTATCTTTAAAAAAAAACTTATAATTATATAAAATACTGGTAATTGAATTATAGTAGATGGATTTTCTAAAAATTTTTCAAGACCACTATAAAAATCTAAATAGAAAAAATTTATATAGGTTTGAAAAAAATCATGATCAATTTTTGCACCTCCACTTGAATTTTCTTGTAATATAAAACCTAAAAATAAACTTAAAACAAACAATATATAAAGGCTTATTTTTTTATAATTTAACATATTTTTTTATTATTACTTCAATTTCAAATTCAGTTTTTTATTTAAATATACTTTTAAAAAACAATGTTAAGATTGCTGTCAAAATCATAAAACCATCTTTTAAAGCATTTACTTTTTTAAAACCTCCAATTCTTTTTCTTTCTTTACTGGGTATAGATTGATATTTAAGATCATTAAGTTTTGCCTTTATAGGTAACTCAACACAAATCCTGAAATCATTATATTTTAAATTCAAATTTTTAGCTGATGAAGTTTTACCAAGCACATACGTAAACAAAATATCAGATAATTTGAGGTTAAATAATATATTGCCAATTAATGAAAAAATTTTATTACCAATAAATGTCACTATATCATCATCATCACTTCCACCATTTTTTAAATATCTTGAAGCAAAAATTAAGTCCCTCTCTGAACAGAGCTCTAACATTTCTTTCAAATATTTTGGATCCATTGAGCCATCTGCATTAATTATGCAAAAAAACTTGGACTCTGTATTTANGATACCTTCNTTTAATGCATTACCATACCCACTATTTTTTTGAACATATGTTTTAACATTTTTAAATTCTTTTATTGCTTCGATAGTTTCGATATCCTCCGACTGTAATACTATCATTTTATCATAGTCATAATTTTCCAATTCTTTCAAAAAGATAGGTAAAGATTCTGCTTCTTTTTTTGCTGGTATAATTAAGGTTAAGTTACTCATGAATTTATTAGTATATTAATTATACCTAGATTTTAAGAATTATTTTTAAATTGACAAAAAATAAACATATCTAGAATGAATGATTAAGTCTATTTCAAAATTTATAATTATTAAAATAACCTTTGTGATAAAAGAATTGTATTAAAATTTAAATTATTTATGGATGAAAAAAAATTTAAAAAAGTCCTAATTTTTATGCCCTTTATAGGAATTGGTGGTGTAGAAAAAAATTTATTCATAATTTCAAATTTTCTATCAAAGAAAGTTAAAGATATTAGNATATGCACTTCATCTACAAAGTACAAAAACAAATTTGTTAAAAAGGTAAAATTTATTGCACCTAAAAAAAAAATTCCTGAAAATTTAAATATAAGAATTAAATACCTGATTTGTTTATTCATGCTCTTTAAGCTTTTCATTAGAGATAGAAACTTTGTTGTAATTTCATTTCAAGCAAATATTTATTGTATTTTACTTTGTAAATTATTTAATATTAAAATTATAATTCGAAGTAATTCTTCACCAGAAGGCTGGTACCATAATAAGATTAAAAAGTTTATATATAGAAAAGTTGTCTCGACAGCTGATGAAGTAATTGTAAATAGTATACAATTTAAAAATCAGATGGAAACAAGATTCAAAATCAAAGTTAACAAAATATATAATCCATTAAATAAAAACGAAATCAAAAGAAAATGTTCCTCAAAATTTAAAAATCATTTTTTTAAAAAGAAATATCTTAATATAATCAATATTGGTAGATTGACTGAACAAAAAGACCAAATTACTATTTTGNGAGCTATAAATAATTTAAAAAATAAACTTAAAATTAAACTCATTATAATTGGTAGGGGAAAAGAAAAAAATAATTTAATAAATTTTATTAGTCAAAATAAATTAAAAAATNTTATTCAAATTAAAGATCCTAATAAAAATGTTTATAATTATTTAAAATCCGCTGATGTATTTGTCTTGTCTTCAAAATATGAGGGATTACCTAATGTTTTATTAGAAGCATTAACTCTCAAAAAATTTGTCATTTCTACTAATTGTCCAACTGGCCCCAAAGAAATTCTTTTGAATGGAAATGGAGGTTTACTATTCAAAATCGGAGATCATAAACAATTAACTAAAAAGATTTTTTATTATTTTAAAAATAAAAATATATGTAAAAAAAAATTGAAAACCTCAATCAAAGCATTGGAAAGATTTGATTATAATTTCAATCTCAATCAATATTTCAAATTAGTTCAAAAATACTTATAATTAATTATTTAATGAAAGTATCCTATTTAGAGCTAAGTAGTGTCTAAATTTTGTAAATGGAAATATATTTCTTTTTATCTCAAATTTATCTTTATTTGTATTTTTAAAACTACAAAATAAATCTAAACTTTTTTCTAATTCACCCAATTTGTTATTTTCATATAGTATTCCATTTTTACCATTGTTTAAAAATTCACTTGGTCCATTTGGACAATTACTTGAAATAATAAAAAGATTTGATAGAGCTGCTTCAACCATAACAAAACCAACTTCTTCCCATAAAGAGCTTAATATAAAAACCTCTCCTTTAGAAAAATATTTATAAATATTCTTTACATATCCGTATAAATATACCTTATTATAAGCACCCTTTTGGATAATAAGCTTCTCTAAGTTTTTTCTTAATTCACCCTCTCCAAGTATAATCAAAATAAAATCATCATTTTTTTTTGAAAATCTTATAAATTCCTCTATCAGATAACTAAAGTTTTTTTGTTTTGTAAGCCTTCCTGCTGCAAAAATGAGCCTTTTTTTATCGAATTTTTCAAAATTCTTTACTGTTTCTCTTTTATCTTGATTGAATTTTTTAATATCGATAATTGCATCAGATAATAAATGAATTTTGTTTTTTGAAAAAATTTCTGATTTAGATAATTTAAGTTTCAATTCATTTGTTGGGCACGTAATAATGTGAAGTTTCTTATTAGCGAATTTCCAAAATATTTTTCTCAAAAAATTTAGTTTCGGCATTCCTGAGATTCTTAAAATAAATTTAGTTTTAAACTTAAACAATTGAACTATTGTAAGCGGTAATGAGGTTATCAAATGTGAAATTAAAAAATCTGGTNTAGAATTTTTTAATAAATTTAATAATGGAAAAAAACACAATATATAAATTAAAAAATATGAAAATCTACTTTTAAGAAAACCNTGCTTTGGTAATTTATGAAAAAATTTATACTTAAAATTGATAATTTTAATATTATGGCTTTCAAACAAATGTTTATAATCATCCCATTCACCACAGGAATTTATAATATATACTTGGTATTTTATTTTTCCGTAAGTTGAAGCAGCTATAGCCGAATTTACTGTGGATTTGACAGTGCCAATGGGACCAAGACATGGAGACCAATAATAAATGGATTTTTTCATATCTAAATTTATACTTTACTTATAAAACCTAAACAAATAAATCAATTTATATATGATTTTAATTACAGGATCAGCTGGATATATTGGATCAGAAATTTGTAAAAAATTTGAAAAATCAAAAAAAAATTATATTGGGATAGATGATCTCAAATACTCTTACAAAGAAAATGTTTATAATAAAAAAAAATTTATAAAAGCATGTATATCAGATAATCACAAAATTTCTAAGATAGTTAAAAAANATAAAATTTCATTTATTCTTCATACTGCGGCATTTGCCTATGTCAATGATGCTGAAAAAAATAAAAAAAAATACTTTAATAATAATGTTACCAAAACTAAAAAATTTATTTTAAATATAAAAAAACATAATGTAAAAAATTTTATCTTTTTATCTTCATCTAATGTCTATTCTGAAAAAAAAGATATCAAAAAATTTTATGAAAATCATTCTACTAATCCAAAAAATTTNTATGGNAAAACAAAGCTTAANATTGAGAAATTTTTACTTCAACATAAGAAAAGTTTTGATAATTTAATTATTTTAAGATTGTTTAATATTATTGGTCTTACAAAAAATTTTAAAGCAAAAGAATTTGATAATTTCAAAAGTCAAAGACTTCTATTTAAATTTTTTCGGAGTATCAAAAAAAAAATACCAATTACAATTAGATATATTTCAAAAAAATCAGGAAATTATATTTTCCCATCAAGAGATTTTTTAGATATTAAAGATTTAACTTTTTTAATAAAAAAAATTTTAAAATTCTGTGAAAAAAAAAGAGTTTGTGACATTTATAATGTTGGAAGTGGTGAAACAGTTTCATTAGATCAAATAATCAATTTGATAAATAAAAATTATAATAAAAATCTTATTATTAAATATACAAAAATGCCCAAAAAAGAATATAAAG
>NZOB01000015.1 GCA_002693085.1 Flavobacteriaceae bacterium
ATTTCATTGCATAGCTATAAAATAAATCACCCATAATTGTGTAAACAAAAAATGGAAGAGCCATGTAATAGCAAAGAATGAAGCCTTCAATAGTTTTTGGATATCCAAGTATCCAAACTCCAAAATTTGACACAATAAAAAAAGTAGTACTTGAGAGTAGAATTGAGTAATTATTTATTTTTTGAAATTTAAATCCGATAAAGGTTATAGCAATAAAACTAAGGTAAACAAAAAGGTTTACCATGGATAAGCCTAAAATCAAATCAGAAATAAATAAGCCAATAATTGGTATTAAATAAGTTAAAATTTTGTTCTTAAAATGTATTGTTGAGAATAAAGCTATGGCAGTTATTGGAGTAAAATTTGGTGGATGAGGAATTAACCTAGATATAATAGCAATTCCAATAAGTATTATAATAAAATTCAATTTCTTCATATCAATAACCTGTATAGTTAAAAGGTGTAATTGAAAATAATTCTTTTTTTACATTTTCAGAAATATCTAATTGAGATATGAAATCAATAAAAACCTTTTCATCAATTTTAGCATTATTTCTTGTTAAATCTTTAAGTAACTCATATGGTTTATCAACACCTTCTCNTCTTAAAATTGTTTGAATTGCTTCAGAAATTACAATCCAATTTTTTTCNAAGTCTTCAGTTATTTTTTGTTTATTAACAACTAATTTATTTAAACCTTTTATGGTAGATTTAATTCCAATAATGGTATGACTAATTGGTACACCCACATTTCTTAAAACAGTACTATCAGTTAAATCTCTTTGCAGCCTAGAAACAGGAAGTTTTGAAGATAAAAATTCAAAAATTGCATTAGCATAACTTATATTACCTTCACTNTTTTCAAAATCAATTGGATTNACTTTGTGTGGCATAGCAGATGAACCAACTTCATTTTTAATAATTTTTTGTTGAAAGTAATCCATAGAAATATATTGCCATAAATCTTTATTTAGATCTAGAATTATAGTGTTTATTCTTTTGAAATTATCAAATAATCTAGCCAAATTATCGTAGTGTTCAATCTGAGTTGTTGGATATGATAGTTTTAAATTTAGTTTTTTAGCAAAATTATTAGAGAAATTAANCCAATCTATTTTAGGAAAGGCAACTTTATGAGCATTCATATTTCCGGTAGCACCACCAAATTTACATGATATAGGTATTGTTTTTATAACATTAAATTGTTCTATAATTCTAGATTTAAAAACATTTATTTCTTTACCTAATCTGGTTGGACTCGCTGGTTGTCCGTGTGTCCTTGCTAACATTGCTATGCCGCTATATTCCTTTACTTTAATTGATAGTTCATTTATCAAATCTTCAATTATTAAGTAGTAAGAAGGTAAAAAGTCTTTAATTGATAGTGGAATTGCAGTATTATTAACATCTTGAGAAGTTAGCCCAAAATGAATATATTCACTATAATCTTCAAAACCAAGATCATTAAATTTTTCTTTAATAAAGTATTCTACTGCTTTAACATCATGGTTTGTCGTTTTTTCAATCTTCTTTATCTCAATTGCATCATCATCTGAGAATTTCTCATAAATATTTTTTATTAATTTATTATCACTAGATTTCCAATTGCTTAAGCCTGGTATTTCAACTTCAGTTAATGAAATGAAATACTCAATCTCAACTAAAACTCTATATCTAATCAATGCTTTTTCTGAGAAAAAATTTGATAAATTTTCAGTTTTTGATGAGTATCTTCCATCAATTGGTGAAATGGCATTTAAAGATTTTTTGGACATAAATTAATATGCAAAGATAAGTATTTATATAGAAGTATTATTTTCTGTTAAGAAGTTTATATTCTTCATAGCATTGGCTAATTGCTTCAAGAATTTGAAGATCATTTGCAGAAAGAATAAAACTTTCTGAGTAGCTACAGTTTCTTAAAATTTCATCGAGATCAATTTTTTCTACCTGAAGGAGTTCAACAAGAGTTTCTCTATCAAACTTAGAGCTAAGAAGTTCTCTGATTCTAAAATCTTCTTTCATTAGTTTTAATTTTCTAAACTGTTTAGGTTTTTTACCAAAAAGATTATAAAGGAAGTCCAAAGGATTAAAAATTGCACCAAAAACTTTTGAAATAGCTCCAGGATTTTTTGATCCAGCTTCGTAACCCCTTGAAGGTAATCCAGGTATACTATATCTGTAAGATTTACTTATCGGGACATTTTTAGCATCTATTTCTAGATATCCAGTTAGTTGATAAGGAGAAACAATAACTTCTTCTAGGGCATAAGCAAGTTCAGTCAATCTAATCTTGGAATTTTTAAATTTTATTAGGTCATTAGTAACTCTGATCTTAATGGATTTAAAACCTAGATAAGAAAAATATAAAGTATCATTAACCTCTGCATCAATTTCAAAACTTCCTGACTTGTCTGTTATAACACCTACTACCTTATTTAGGTTAATGACATGAACATTAGATATAGGTTTTGAATCTGCATCATTTTCAACAATNCCAATAACTTTTTCTTGAGAAAAACTCTTTATAGATAATAAAACAAAAAATAAAATTTTAAGAAAGTTTAATTTCACTGCAGTAAACTTACATCAAAATATATTTTTCTAGAAAAAATCAATCATAAACTTTTCCTAAAAATGATATTAATTTATTGATTGCAATTGATCTATGACTTATTTTATTTTTCTGAGCTAAACTCATTTCTGCGAATGTCTTGTTATAATTTTCAGGTATGAAGATAGGATCATAACCAAATCCTTTATCTCCAATAGGTTTATAGGCTATATTACCATTGATTATACCTTCAAATAATTTTAATTCTCCATTCAAATTCAGAGATATGACAGTTTTAAATCTTGCTTTTCTATTATTTTCATNACGAAGATTAGTTAACACTTTATTTATNTTTTTATTAGAATCTCTATCCAAACCTGAATATCTAGCAGATTTTACACCAGGTAAATTATTTAGAGCTTTTATCTCAAGACCAGTATCATCAGCAAATACATTAGTTTTAAATTTTTCATAGATAAAATTAGACTTGAAAATTGCATTTCCCTCAATTGTTTCTTCATTTTCTGGAATATCATCAAAAAAATTTAAGTCATTTAAACTAATAATTTTAAAATTTGGTGGCAGTATTTTTCTTACTTCACTAACTTTATTTTCGTTATGGCTTGCGAAAACTAATTCCATAATTTTTTAATGTTTAAATTGTAAAGTTATAAAAAGTCTATTTTGAATTATCCTTATGTAATTGAAGTTATTATTCCACTTCCAATTGACAATACATTTGATTATTTAGTCTCTGAATCTGAATTTGAATTAATTTCAGTAGGGTGTAGGGTAGTTGTTAGTTTTGGCAGTAAAAAACTTTATACTGGTATTGTTCTTAGTAAATCAAAAAATGTAAATATTGATTTCAATCTTAAAGAAATTAAATTTATTGTTGATGAAATTCCCTGTGTTGGAGTTTCTCAAATTAATTTTTATAAATGGATAAGTAACTATTACATGTGTCCTATTGGGACTGTTTTTGATGCTGCTCTTCCAAAATCATTACTGATCAGGAGTGAAACAGTAATAAAATTAAAAAATGATAATTCACACGATAGTTTATCGGAAAAATCTATTCATTTATTAGAAGTTATAAACCAAAATCAAGAAATTCTTGTGAAGGACTTGTCTCGGATTTTTGGTAATTCAATTTTAAAAGATGTAAATGAATTAATAAGTAAAGATGTTATAGTAGTTAAGGAAGAAGTATATAGTACTTATATTGAAAAATATCAGATATTCTACTCTTTAAATAGTAAAATAAAATTCGAATCAATTAGTCTAAGAACCAATAAGCAGAAAGAAGTTATTGACTTTTTTCTAAAAAATAATCAAGAACAATATTTTTCAAAATCAACAATATTAGATGCTTTAAAAATTTCTTCAAGTGTTATTGACGGTTTAGTTAAGAAAGAATTACTNATTAAAAATAAGCTTAAAGTTGATAGGTTAAAATCTGAATTTGAAATAAAAGAGAAAAAAATTAATCTATCCCAAGCTCAGCTCAAGGCTTTTGATAAAATTAAAAGTGATTTTCAAGAAACAAATGTTGTTAATTTAATGGGTGTAACATCATCTGGTAAAACTGAAGTTTACATTTCTTTGGTTAAAGAATATTTAAAAGATGGAAAAAGTGTACTTTTTCTCGTTCCTGAAATAGCTTTAACTACACAACTTGTATTGCGATTTAAGGAATATTTTAGCTCTGAGTTAATAGTTTATCATTCTTCTATTTCATCCAATATTAGGTATGAGATATGGAATGAATTAAATTCCAATAAATCTCCTAAAATTATATTAGGTGTACGTTCATCAATTTTTTTACCTCATAAAAATTTAAGTTTAATTATTGTCGATGAAGAACACGAAAATTCTTATAAACAATTCGAACCTAATCCAAGATATAATGCAAGAGATTGTGCAATATACCTTGCTAAATTCTTAAATATTAATTGTCTTTTAGGATCTGCAACCCCAAGTTTAGAAACGTATTACAACTCAATTAATAATAAATTTTCATTAGTAAAACTTAATGAAAGATATGGTAATTTTTCTCCTCCCGAAATTAAATTAATTGAACCATCTAAATCTGGTAAAAGTTTATTTTCAAGTGAATTACTTAAACATATTGAAAATACATTAAGCTCTGATAATCAGGTGATCTTATTTAGAAATCGTAGAGGTTATTCAACTTATCTAAAATGTTCTGCTTGTAATCATGTAAATATTTGTCCAAATTGTGATGTTAGTTTGACTTATCACTTAAATGATAACTTAGAAAAATGTCATTATTGTGGTTTTTCTAGACAGATGTCAATTAATTGTAATTCATGTTCGCTTCCTGCAATGAAGAAATGCGGTGTAGGTACTCAGACTCTTGAAAGTGAGTTTTCTAAGCTCTTTCCCACTGTAAAACTTGCAAGATTTGATTATGATACAACTCGATCTAAAAAAAATCTAAAAAAAATTATTAATGATTTTCAAGACAAGAAATTTCAAGTTTTAATTGGAACTCAAATGATTGCGAAGGGNTTGAATTTTAGTAATGTTGATTTAGTTGGAGTAATTGAATCTGATTTTCTTTTAAATTATCCAGATTATAGATCACATGAAAAATATTTTCAGTTAATAAAACAAGTTTCAGGAAGAGCTGGGAGATCATTATCCAGAGGAAAAGTAGTTATTCAAACCAATTATAAAAATCATTACATTCATCAAAGAATCATTGATAATAATTATCAGGACTTTTATAATTTTCAATTGAATCAAAGAAAAGAATTTAATTACCCCCCGTTTTCAAAACTCATTAAGATTTCAATAAAATCAAAAAAAATAGAAATTTTAAACATTTCATCTGAATGGTTATACAGTGCTATTAAGAATATGATTGATTTTCAAATTTTAGGTCCAGAATTTCCTATTGTCAGTAGAATAAATAATTTCTACATTAAAGATATTCTCATTAAAATTGATGATTTTTCTTATTTAAAATCTACCAAAAATAACTTGTCAAAACTATTAAAACGTTTCGCTGAATATCCTGAATTTAAATCTGTTAAAATATCTGTAGATATTGATCCTTATAATTAAATATAAATTTATTTTGTAAGTAATGATATAAAAACTATTTTTGCCCGACAAATTTTATTTATGAGTCATTACGAATCAGTTTTTATTCTTAACCCAGCCCTATCTGAAGAGCAGGTTAATGACGTTATTAAAAAATATGAAAAACTCCTAAAAGACAATGATTGTAAAATCGTAGATGTTGAAAATTGGGGACTAAAAAAATTAGCTTACAAAATTCAGAACAAATTAAGTGGATTTTATGCTTTGATTGATTTTGAACATAATGGAGATTCAAATATTATTAATATGTATGAAACTGAGCTTAAAAGAGATGAGAGAGTAATGAGATTTCTTAATGTTAAATTAGATAAAGATGCTAATGACTGGGCTGTAAAAAGAAGAAATAAACTTAAAAAAGAAAAAGCATAATGGCTGAAATGGATTTAAATACAAATCAAGGTGAAATTAGATATTTAACACCTCTTGATATTTCCACTAAAAACAGAAAGAAATATTGTAGATTTAAAAGATTGGGTATAAAGTATATTGATTATAAAGACCCTGACTATTTATTGAAATTCATTAATGAGCAAGGAAAAATATTACCTAGAAGATTAACAGGAACTTCTTTAAAATTTCAAAGAAAAGTTTCTGTTGCTGTAAAAAGAGCTAGACATTTAGCTTTGCTTCCATATCAATCAGATTTATTAAAATAATTACTAAATGGAATTAATTTTAAAAGAAGACGTTGAAAACTTAGGTTTTAAAGATGACCTAGTCATTGTTAAAAATGGATATGGTAGAAATTTTTTAATTCCCCAAGGTAAAGCAGTACTTGCAACTTCATCTGCAAAAAAGGTTTTAGCTGAAAAAATTAAACAGTCACAAAATAAGCAGAAAGAAGCTATTTCAGAAGCTCAAAAANTTGTTAAAAAACTTGAGAAGTTAGAACTTAAGATTTCTGCTAAATCTCTTGAAAGCGATAAATTATTTGGATCAGTAACTAGTGCTGAAATTGCTAAAGAATTATCATCTAATGGCTTTGAGATTGAAAAAAAATGTATTCAGTTATCTTCAAATATCAAAAAAACAGGTGCTTACACCGCGAAAATCAGACTACATAGAGAAGTTTATTTTGATTTAAATTTTGAAGTGATCAAATCTGATAAATAATTTTATTTTTTTAGAGTTTCAATTTATTTAACTTTGACTATATGTCAATGAAACCTACAATTCCTAAAGGAACTAGGGATTATCATCCAGAAATAGTTTTAAAAAGAAATTATATTACAGATATAATCAGAGATGTATTTACAAAATATGGATATCTAGAGATACAAACTCCTTCTTTCGAGAAAAGAGAAACATTATCCGGTAAATATGGNAATGAAGGTGATAGATTNATATTNAATATTCTAAATTCNGGAGAAAAGGTAAGAAAAGCAGATATTAAGGCCCTTAATGAAAATAAAACAACTGAGTTTATAAATTCAATTTCAGAAAAAGCTCTAAGGTATGACCTTACAGTTCCATTAGCTAGATACGTTTCACAACATCAGAATGAAATAAAATTTCCATTTAGAAGATTTCAAATACAAAATGTTTGGAGAGCTGACAGACCTCAGAAGGGAAGGTATCAAGAGTTTACTCAGTGCGATGCTGATGTTATAGGATCAGATTCAACATATTTAGAATATGAAATGATTCAAATGTATTCTAATGTTTTTAAAAATCTTGGCTTTCAAAAAATNCAAATAAAAGTNAANCACAGAGAAATTTTGTCATCTATTTGTAGAAAAATTGAATTAAATGATAATTTCATTGATTTTGTAACCATTCTTGACAAGTTAAATAAAATAGGCTCTGAAAAAGTTATTTATGAGCTAAAAGATAAATTAGGTTTAAAAGATAAATTTTGNCCATTGTTAAATCAAATTTTTGAATCTAATAATAGTAGCCAGGCTTTATCTTTAATAAATGAACAATTTATTGATAATGATAATTCAAAAAAAGCANTTANNGAATTAAAGACCCTTTTTGATTTAACANTNAATAATAAATTTGATGTTTTATTAGATTTAACTCTTGCAAGAGGACTTGATTATTACACTGGTGTAATCTATGAAGTTGTTTCACTTACTAANTCTGAAATTGGTTNAATTGGAGGAGGTGGTAGGTACAAAAATTTAACTGAAAGATTTAATGCTAATAATTTATCTGGAATTGGTATATCATTTGGNCTNGAAAGGATATATCATTTAATGGATGATAACAATTTATTTCCTGANGAAATTACATCACCTAATGACATTTTGNTAATAAATTTTGGAAACGAATTTATTCATGATATTTCTTTTATTGTTAACGAGTTAAGAACAGAAAGGAATGTGTCAATTTATCCTGATTTTGTAAAGTTATCNAAGCAATTTACATATGCAGATAAAAATAAATATAATTACGTATTAATTTATGGAAAAGAAGAAGCTGAAGAGAAGGTAATTAAGATAAAAAATTTAAAAACAGGAGATGAAAATAAACATAAACTTGATGATTCAATAAAGAATTATAAGTTTTAGTAGCGAGGGGGAGACTTGAACTCCCGACCTCCGGGTTATGAATCCGACGCTCTGACCACCTGAGCTACCTCGCCAAATGAGGCCCAAATATATAAACAATATAGGTAGGTACAAACTGAGTTTAAAAAAAAAAAAATAATTCTTTTCAACATCAATTTTAATATATATATTGGCAAAATGTCTGATAAAGTAAAATATGAATTAGAGTTTCCTATACATGCTTCCCCAAACATGTTGTATCAGTACATATCATCAGCTTCAAATCTATCAGAATGGTTTGCAGATAATGTTAATTCAAGAGGAAAAGTCTTTTCCTTTTTTTGGGATGGCTCTGAAGAAAAAGCAGAATTAATTTCATCAAAAAATAATGCTTTTGTTAAGTTTANATGGCTGGAAAATGAAGATGATTCCTTTTTTGAAATTAAAATTACAGTTGATGAAATTACTAAAGATGTTTCACTAATAGTAACTGATTTTGCNGATGAAGATGAGGTTGAAGAATCTAAAATGCTGTGGGATAGCCAAATTTCAGATTTAAAAAGTGTTATTGGTTCTTCTTGATAACTTTCTATGATTAACTTTAATGGTAATATTGTAGATGAAAGTAATCAACTTTCTAACAATAGAGGATTTCTATTTGGAGATGCTGTTTTTGAAACTTTAAGAGTTATATCTAATNATATTCCTTTTTGGGAAGACCATTATTTTAGGTTAATGGCATCAATGAGGGTTTTAAGATTTAACATACCTGATTCGTTTACCCCTGAATTTTTAAAAAATGAAATACTAAAATTACANAGTAAAAGTAATTTAGGTTTAAATTCAAGAATTAGGATTACAGTTTATAGAAACTCATCTGGAAGGTATAAACCTATTACTAATGACATTGGTTACATTATAAATATTGATAGAATTGAAGATTCAAAATACTTCATAGAAAAAAAAGAGGTTAAAGTAGATCTTTANAAAGACTACTTTATTAGTAATCAATTAGTTCATTCAATTAAATCAAATAATAAGTCTATCAATGTGTTAGCATCAATATATGCAAGTGAAAATGATTTAGATAATTGTATTCTGTTAAATGACAAAAAAATGGTTTGTGAATTTATTAACGGAAATTTATTTTACATAAAAAATGAAAAAATTTATACACCTGATTTGAAGTCGGGGTGTTTAAATGGTGTTTTGAGAAAAAACTTAATTAATATTATAAAATCTAATGGATTAGTTATTGAAGAATCACAAATTTCTCCATTCGATCTTGTAAGTGCAGATGAGTTATTTATAACTAATGTAATTCAAGGAATTCTTCCTGTAACTAATTATAGAAAAAAAACATATGTTAATAAAACAGCTANAATCTTGAATAANTTACTTAATGATTNTATTAATTATAATTAGGATTTTCAGGGCTGTTANACCATAANTTATAGTAATCACCAAATTTTTCAAGATTATTTTTCCATAATAATTTTTCAAAACCAAAAATTTCCTTTGTAGAGTAGGTTTCGGTTACAAGCCAAGATTTTTCATCAACTTCATTTTCCAGTTGAGTTTCATCCCATCCAGAATATCCAACAAAAAATTTTATTTCTTTTGGATTAATTTTTTTATCTCTTATAAGTTCTACAGCTTTTTCAAATTCATTTCCCCAANATATTTCATTTGTAATCTTTGTGCTTTTTTGAAATAATTTTGTCTTTTTATGAATAAAGTGTATTGTATCTATCATGACAGGNCCACCTTTATAAATTGGAATATTTAATTCTTTACTTCCAGAATTTATATCAGATAATAGATAGTTTGACTTTTTATTTAATATAAATCCAATAGTTCCTTCATTATCANTTTTTGCAATTAAAATAACTGCCTTGTTAAATTCTAAATCATTAACAAGTGTATAGTTTGATATTAAAATTTTACCCTTATACAATTAAATAAATTTTATTTCACTTTTGTNATTTCCGTTTAAATAATCACTACCACTAATAGATTTTTTTCCTTCAATTTTAAGTTGCTTAATTTCAATAGTTCCTTCTTTTGTGATTATTGAAAGTTTTTTTGGTTCTTTTAATGATATTTTCCCTATCTCTTTTTCTGTAGTTGAAGTACCCATACTTACATCGTAAATTAAAACTCTTTTATTTGTTTTATTTTCAATNGTCCAAGCGCATGGAAAAGGAGATAATCCTCTAACGAAATTATATATATTAGCTGCTGAATCATTCCAGTTTACTCTAGTATTTTGTTTATTAAGCTTTGGAGCTAGAAGTAAATTTTTTATTTTTTGTTGTTTTTGTGTTGTAATGTTATCTTCAAAAATTAATTCAATAGTTTTAGTTATAAATTCATTACTCATTTTTTTTAGTTTTTTGTAAAGTGACTCAAAATTGTCGTGTTCATAAATTGCTAATTTTTCTTGTAGTATTATATCTCCTGAATCAATTTTTTCATTTATAAAAAAACTTGTTAGTCCTGTCTCCTTTAAACCATTAATTAAAGCCCAGTTAATGGGTGCAGCTCCTCTTAAATTAGGTAGAAGTGATGCATGTATATTGATTGTGCCCAATTTTGGAATTTCCCAAATTTTTTTTGGTAAGAATTTAAATGCAACAACAACAAATAAATCAGCTTGATATTGCTTCAATTCTGTGATAAATTCCTCATCATTTAGAGATTGAGGTTGAAGTAGTTTTAAATCATTTTCAATTGAATATTTTTTTACTTCACTTAAATTTATTTTCATCCCTCTTCCAGATTTTTTATCAGAGGATGTAACTACGCACAGTAATTCATGGTATGAATTATAAAGTGAANCTAAACTTTCAATTGCAAAATCTGGAGTTCCAAAGAAAATTATTTTAAGCCCCTTTTTCATTTACAATAAATCTTTTAACAAATTTAATTCTTTCCTCAATACTTGAATTTGGGATATCTATCAAATCTAAATCAAAATTTTTATAAGTTTTTAATAATGATTTATGAATATTTATACATTCCCCAAAAGTTTCATATCTCTCAGAATCATTCACATATATATCTTCCCAAGGCTTCAAAATAAAAATATGATCATAAGATATTTCTTTTGATTTATTAATAAGATCTGCAGGAATTTCAATTTTTTTAAAATCTAAGTATGCTAATACATCAATCGGTCCTCTGTCATAAACTATAAAGTTGAAAGTATCAACTTCTTTTTCATATTGTTTAAATCTCAATTTAAATAATTCCTTACTGAACTCTATTGGGTTATTTAGAAAGTATTGCTCAATACCCTCATTCCTCATTCTTTGGGTTAGCTCTCTAGAGATCTCATCAAAACAATAAAAACCATGTTTTTTAAGCTCAGACACAAGAGATGTTTTACCTGTAGAAGGTCCACCAGTAATTAAAATCTTTTTCATCAAATTTTATTGTCTGTAATATAAAAATATAATTTGTCATTATATTTGAATTCCATGTCAAAAAAAAGCGATTCTTTCTACAACAATCTTGAAATTAAATTAAACGAAACTCATGATTGGCCAACTGATTATGTTTTTAAATTTATAGTAGAAAATAAGGCTGAAAAGATTAATCAAGTAGAACTAGAATTCAAAAAATTCAAAACAAAAATATCAAGGAAAATTTCATCAAAAAATACTTATGTAAGTTTAACAATTATTGTAAAATTAAGTTCTGCTGATCAAGTAATTAAAAAGTATAAAGATGTCTCTAAAATTGATGGAATAATTTCTTTGTAGGAAAAAAATATTTAATTTTAAACAAAATCATAAATTTTGATAGAAAACTTAGAATACAATAGTGATAGGGAAGACCTAATAATTCCTGAATATGGTCGTCATATACATAAAATGGTTAATCAAGCAATTGAATGTAATAATAAAGACGAAAGAAATAATATGGCTAAAGCCATTATTGGTGTGATGGGTAATTTAAACCCTCATTTACGTGATGTGCCTGACTTTCAACATAAACTTTGGGATCAATTGTTTATTATGTCTCAGTTTCAACTTGATGTAGATTCACCTTATCCAAAACCCTCAAAAGAAATTTTTGAACAAAAACCAGAAAAATTAAATTACCCTCAGAATCATCCAAAATACAGGTTCTACGGAAATAATATAAAAAAAATGATAGATGTTGCTGTGAGTTGGGAAGATGGAGAAATGAAATCACAATTAGTTTATGTTATAGCTAACCACATGAAAAAATGTTTTCTTAATTGGAATAAAGATACTGTTGAGGATACTGTTATATATGAGCATTTGTTTGAGCTCTCAAACGGTAAGATATCTCTAGATTCATCAAGTCCTGCATTATCTGATTCAAAGGATTTGATTTCTGTTTCACATAGGAAAAATTCTAAGTCTGGTAAAAAAGGTAAAAAACCATATAGAAATTATAAAAGAAAATAAATGAATTCTTTCAAAGTAGAAGGAAGTATAAAGCTAAGTGGTGATATAACTCCTCAAGGTGCAAAAAATGAGGCTCTTCAAGTCCTGTGCGCTGTTTTATTAACAAAGGAGGAAGTTATAATTGAAAATGTTCCAGAAATAATTGATGTATTAAGACTTATTGACCTTCTAAAATATATTGGTGTTGAGGTCAATAAACTAGCAAAGAATAAATACTCTTTTAAATCTCATTCAATAGATCTAAATAAGTTAAATTCTGATTCATATAATGATAAAGCCAAAGGTTTAAGAGGNTCTATTATGATTATTGGACCATTGTTATCAAGGTTTGGTAAAGCATCGATTCCAAAGCCAGGTGGCGATAAGATAGGTCGAAGAAGATTAGATACACATTTTGACGGACTTATTAAGCTAGGTGCAAAATTTAATTACGACAGTCAGAATTACATTTATAATGTTGATGCGTCTTCATTGAAAGGAAACAATATCCTTTTAGATCAGCCCTCTGTTACAGGGACTGCTAATCTTGTAATGGCATCCTCTTTAGCAGATGGTGAAACTGTAATATATAATGCTGCATGTGAACCATATATCCAACAATTGTGTATTATGATTAATAACATGGGTGGTAAAATTACAGGAATTGGTTCAAATTTATTGAAAATAAGTGGTGTTGATTCACTTGGAGGATGTAAACATTTAATTGAACCAGACATTATTGAAATTGGAAGTTGGATTGGACTTGCTGCATTAACCCAAAGTGAAATAACCATTAAAGNTGTTAATTTTAAGTATTTAGAACAGATTCTTAATGTTTTTTCAAAACTTGGTTTATCTTTCGAAACCTCAGGAAATGATTTAAAAATACCAGCTCATACTAATGGTTATGAAATACAAAATTATATTGATGGTAGCATATTAACTATCTCAGACGGGCCATGGCCATTGTTTACACCAGATTTATTAAGTATTGTTCTTGTTGTAGCAACTCAAGCTAGAGGCAGCGTTCTTATTCACCAAAAAATGTTCGAGAGTAGATTGTTCTTTGTTGATAAGTTAATAGATATGGGTGCAAAGATAATTTTATGTGATCCACATAGAGCTACTGTAATTGGTCATGATTTTAAATCAAAATTAAAATCTACAACGATGACTTCCCCTGATATAAGAGCTGGAATATCACTTTTAATTGCTGCTCTTTCAGCAAAAGGCACTAGTATAATTCATAATATTGAACAAATTGATAGAGGTTATGAAGATATAGATATGCGTTTATCTAATATTGGTGCTAAAATTGAACGTATTAAAAATTAAATTAACGTTTACTTATTTTATTTCCTGTAATTTGCCTTTGCATTTTACATTTAAACCTTGGTGTAACACCTTCAGGATAATGTATCAAATTTTTATGTTTAGTTTTTCTACCTTGAACCCTCTTTCTCCATAGCTTAAAACTAGAAGATTTGAGATTATTTCTCATAAGCTTAATAACATCTCCTTCATTTATTCCAAATTGTAATAATATTGCATCAAAAGGAGTTCTATCTTCCCATGCCATTTCAATAATTCTATCTAAATCTCTTTGATTCATTAAAGTGTTTTTAAGTATTCATCTGCAGTTTTTAGCAATGAAGTTCTTTTACTTTCTTCCATTCTGTCAAAACTACTTACTAGCATTCTCATTCTAGGGTTTTTTATAAAAAAATCTCTTTGCTTATCCATAAAATTCCAGAATAATGAATCCCATATTTTACACCAATCTCCTTTTTTATAGTTACTCATTTTTAAAATATAGTTGCTACTACTTATGTATGGTTTTGTAGACATCATACCGGAATCTGAGAACTGACTCATTCCATAAACATTTGGAACCATAACCCAATCATATGAGTCGATAAACATTTCCATGAACCACTTATAAACTTCGTTTGGTTCAAATTCACATAAAAGCATAAAATTTCCAATAATCATTAATCTTTCAATATGATTTGCATATGCAGAATTATTTATTTTTTTTATGGTATCATCAATTGGTTCAATACCTGTATCACCATTATAAAATGAATTCGGAATTTTTCTGTTGAAATTCCAAAAGTTTCTTGTTCTTTCTTTATTACCTACAGCAATATAGACACCTCTTATAAACTCTCGCCACCCTATTATTTGTCTCAAAAACCCTTCACATGAATTTAATCTAATATTATTTTTTTCATAAAAATGTAATGATTTTTCAATTACATAATTTGGACTAATTAATCCAGAGTTTAATAATGGAGAAAGGACACTATGATTTAGTATTGACTTTTCTTTTAATACAGCATCCTCATAAGGGCCAAATTCATCAAATCTATTAACTAAAAAATCATCAAACCATTGTTTAGCTTGTTTAAAATCTGTTGGATATATGAATTTTTCAATCTTTCCTGGATTGTTTTTGAAATAATCATTAATGTATGATTCATTATTAACTCTAATTTCATCTTTTTGAAATGTTTTTAATTTTGGTGCTTCTTTATCTTTTGGATATTTTTCTCTATTCAAATCATCATATGTCCACTTCCCACCAGCTGGTTGGCCATTGTTTATTAAGATATTTAATTCAATTCTTTGCTTCTTGTAAAATGAGGTTTGAAAGAATTTTTTTTTCTCACTTTTAAAAAATGATTTTAAGGTGTCTTCTGATGTAATAAAAGATGGATTTTTATGAATATTTAATTTTATTTTAGTTTTTTTTGAATGCTTTAATATTCTTCTTGACAACCAATCATCAACAGGGTCATATATATTAATTTCATTAACATTGTTTAATTGATCAATTAGAATTCTTATATCAGATTCTTTTTTGAAAGAATCTATGTATAAAACATTTTTCCCCTTTGACAAAAGGTAACTTTCATATTTTTTCATTGAGATTCTATGAAATAGAATTTTTTGTTTATGAAACTTAAATTGGTTAAAAAATAAATATTCCTCAACAATAACAAAATCTTTACATTGATCAATCATCTCAGATTGTTCAAATAATTGATTAGGAAATATAATAGCTGTAGATTTTTTCAAGATACTGCTTCTTTATATGCTTTTAAGCATCTTTCACGGGCTAATTTGTGATTAACAATTTCTTGAGGATATTTAGTAGTATCATACTCAGAAATCCATTTTTTTACATATACTTTTTCTTTATCAAACTTTTTCTGTTGTTCATAGGGATTAAATATTCGAAAGTATGGTGCAGCATCAACACCACATCCAGCTACCCATTGCCAATTTCCAATATTACTTGATTGTTCATAATCAAATAGCTTTGAAGCAAAATATTTTTCACCAATTCTCCAGTCAATTAAAAGATGTTTACACAAAAAACTTGCAGTTATCATTCTAACTCTATTGTGCATAAAGCCTGTTTTATTAAGTTCTCTCATTCCAGCGTCAACTATTGGATATCCTGTTTTACCTTCACACCATGCATTAAACTCATCCATATTATTTCTCCATTTAATCTTTTCATATTTAGATTTAAAGCATTGCGTAGTTGTTTCAGGAAAATGCCAAAGAATTTGCATAAAGAACTCTCTCCATATTAATTCTTTTAAAAAGGTTTTGTTTTGTGATAGATTACTTTTTTTAACTAATGATCGAATACTTTTGGTTCCAAATCTCAGATGAAGTCCTAGCTTGCTTGTTCCGTTTATTTCAGGTGTATTTCTATCTCTTTCATANTTTTTAATTACATCATTATTGAAATTAACTTTAGGTGGTTTTATATTTGATTCATTGATATCAAATGTTTTGATATTAGTAGTTAGCTTTTTTAATTTTTTAGTTTTTGAAAGAAAAGCCTCTGATTTAAAATGTTTAACATCTTTATTTGAGAGTTTTTCCATCCATTTTTTTGAGTATGGTGTATAAACAACGTAAGGAGTGCCATCATTTTTCACTACTTCTCTTTCTTCAAAGATTACTTGATCTTTAAAGCTAAAAGATTTAATGTTGTTTGATTTTAATAATTTTTCTATTTCTTTATCTCTTTTAATTGCATAAGGTTCATAGTCTTTATTCCAGAAAACTGCATCAATTGAGTTTTCGCTTATAATTTTTTCAAAAATTTTGANTGGANTTCCGNAATATATNTTTAATGATGAATTAAATTTTATTAATTCCTTATTTAGATTNTTTAATTGACTTTTAATAAAAGCTAATCTGTGATCATTTGTGTCTAATTTCTTNGTTATATTTTCATCAAATATGAAAATTGGATTAACTATTTTACTTTGAGTTAAAGCTTGAAATAGACCATGATTATCGATAAATCTTAAATCTCTTCTAAACCAAAATATAGACTGTNTACTCATTAATTTGTTTCAATAGTTGAAAGNCCACCATCAATTGAAATAATTTGACCTGTCATCCAACTTGATTTTTCAGAAAGTAAATACTCAATGAAGTTAGATATGTCTTCAGGTTGACCAATTCTCTTTAAAGGATGTCTTTGNGAAGATTTTTCAATTTTTATGTCGTTATTCAAGAATCTATTTGCTAGAGGGGTATTAACTAGTGAAGGTGCTATTACATTAACTCTAATTTTAGGTGAAAATTCAGCAGCTAATGATTTTGCAAGACCTTCAACACCTCCTTTAGCAGCAGATATACTTGAGTGAAAAGGCATTCCTCTTTGAGCTGCAACAGTGCTAAATAAAACTATACTTGCTGATACAGAGTTGTTTAAGTTTTTTAATACACTTTTAATTGATTTAATNAGTCCTATTAAATTAATTTCTAAATCTTCTTTGAATGATTCNATACTCAAGCTTTTAAAAGGTCTNAGATTGATACTTCCAGGAAGATAAACAAAGCCATCAATTGANTCTGGAATTGATGTTGTATCTAATTCATCATTTAGAACATCATATTTGATATAATTTANATTTTCAGGAATAGAATCATTTGATCTNCAAGCAACATAAACATTNTNTTCATNTGATATTTTATTTAAAAGNGATGATCCTATNCCAGANGAACCACCTATAATAAGTATATTTTTTTTCATGATATTTCTCCAAATATTTCAATTAANTTGTTTTTTCTNTACTCAAAAATTTCATTGAGTTGTTTACTAATAAAAAGACTGTTCAAAAATTCACCAAANATTCCTCCAGGGATTTTATAATGTATAACATCTTCCATTTCAATTCCATTTTCTATCTCTTTTATGAAATGTTTATGATGCCATAATGAATATGGACCAAACCTTTGTTCATCAACAAAATATTTTTCATGCACTACATGAGTTATTTCAGTGACCCATTTTAGTGGAATATTCATAATCGGTCTTACTATATATTGTATTATTTGACCTTGGTACACAGGTTTAAGATCGCAGTCAGTAATCTTAAATTTCATGTAATCAGGAGTTAT
>NZOB01000016.1 GCA_002693085.1 Flavobacteriaceae bacterium
TAATGATTACCACAATTGCAATTTTTAAATACATAGAATAAAATAATTAACTCATACAATGAACTTCCGACGAAAATTAATCATAGAATATTCGAAAAAGAATTTTTTATTTAGAATTTTAAATTAGATTTAGAAAATAAAATTAAATGAAAGTTTTAATCTATGTGTGGTATTATTGGTTATTTAGGTAAGAAAGATCCAGTACCCATCTTATTGAAAGGTCTGAAACGCCTTGAATACAGGGGATATGATTCAGCTGGTATTGCATTGCTAAATGGTAATGAATTAACTCAAATAAAAAAAGCTGGGAAAGTATCAGATCTTCAGTTAATGATTGATGATTCACCAATAAAAGGTAATTGTGGAATAGCTCACACTCGCTGGGCAACTCATGGAGAACCTAATGATATCAATGCTCATCCCCATCTTGATCAAACGGGGAAAATTTCTCTTGTCCATAATGGTATAATTGAAAATCACGACATCATCAAACAGGTACTTCGAGAACAAGGCGTCTCATTTACAAGCGATACTGATACCGAAGTGATATCTCAATTAATATCTACGCTTTACTTTGGTAGCTCAAAAATTAGTTTTGAAAATGCTGTTCGTTTAGCATTGCAAGAAATTGTTGGAGCCTATGGGATTGTAGTATTGTGTGCAGATGAACCAGACACATTAGTGGCAGCAAAGATGGGTAGCCCCCTAGTATTTGGAATTGGTGATGAAAATTATTTTCTTGCTAGCGATGCTGCTCCAATTATTGAATACACAAGAAATGTAATTTTCCTTGATGATGGTGAACTTTTGGTAATAAAAAACGGAAGTTATGCTATCTCAAATATTAATTCAAAAAAGCCCATTACAAAAACATTTACGAAAATTGATTTAAGTATAGAGCAGATTGAAAAAGGAGAATTCCCACATTTTATGCTCAAAGAAATATACGATCAAAAACATTCAATCACTGATACAATGCGGGGCCGATTAAACCTACAAGATGGGACAACCCATCTAGGTGGTATTGTAGACTATGTCCCAAATTTACTATCAGCAAATCGAATTTACTTAACGGGGTGCGGTACTTCTTGGCACGCTGGTTTGATTGGTAAATATTTAATCGAGGAATATGCTCGTGTTCCTGTTCACGTAGAATATGCATCTGAGTTTAGATACAGAAACGCGGTCATCGACCATGATACTGTTTTAATTGCAATAAGCCAGTCAGGAGAAACTGCAGACACACTCGCTGCGGTTCGAAAGGCAAAGGAACTTGGGGCTTTAACCTTAGGGATATGTAATGTTGTAGGAAGTACAATTGCTCGACAAACTGACACAGGAATTTATACTCATGCAGGACCGGAGATTGGAGTTGCATCTACTAAAGCATTTACTGCACAAGTGACAGTACTAATTATGCTTGCATTAAAAATTGGTAGAAAGATAGGTTACGCAAAAAACAGAGGGCAGCATCTTATTGAGTCCTTGAAGAGTATCGATGAAGATATTACCCATATACTCAGAGATATCAGTAAAATAGAAGTCGTAGCAAAGAAAACAATGAAAGCTGATAATTTTTTATATTTAGGCAGAGGAGTAAATTTTCCTGTCGCGCTTGAGGGTGCATTAAAATTAAAAGAAATTTCATACATTCATGCAGAAGGTTATCCGGCGGCAGAAATGAAACATGGCCCAATAGCTTTAATTGATGAAAATATGCCAGTTGTCTGTATCGCTCCTCATGATGATACATTTCAGAAAATAGTTTCTAACATTCAGGAAGTAAAAGCGAGAAAAGGGATAGTAATATCAATTACAGATAAAAAAAATAATACCTTAGAGTCTCTCTCTGATTTCATTTTACGAATACCCACAACCCATAAACATATTTTCCCAATAACTTGTTCAATTATCCTACAGCTATTAGCCTATAAATTGGCAGTGCTTAGGGATTGTGAAATTGATCAACCAAGAAATTTAGCTAAATCTGTTACTGTGGAGTAAAGGAAGATTTATTGATTAAGAAAAAATATAATTAATTAAAAGCTTCTTCTATTGCTTTAATTCCCCCAACCACAGGAATATTCAGTGAAGTTGAATTAATATCAACAGTCAAAGTAGTTCCAGGTTCAGGGTGTAATGTGAATTCGGGGTCACTTGAAAAAATCATCAATCCAATTTGTTGACCTTTTTTTATAATTTGATCATCAGGCTCTAAATTAAAACTCATTTTATAATATTTTCCTGGAATTAAATCTGAGCTCTTTGTCAAAGATTTGTAATTCTGCATATCTGCCCATCCTCGTGTGATAATATTATCTGTAATTTTAGCTTCACTTGATGAATTCCACGGAAGAGAAACTAGCCAGACTGAAAGATTTGCAGCCTTTTTACTACTAGCTACTTTGATTGTTAGTTTTGGTAAACCNGAAATATGAANATCTTCCTTTAATACTGGNNTCAAATAAAGNAATCTGTTTTCNGAAGNTTTTGCTTTAGCAAGATTTGCGCCANTAAAGTTNTAATCATCANTAAGAGNTTCAAGTGTNTTTGTTTTATTTTTATTTAGAANNAATCCTCCATTTTCTGGTGCTCCAGGATGAAGATGTAATAATACTGATTTAGCCTCAGGGTTTGGGTATGCTTCATAAGCAGTAGGATTTTTTTGGGTATCATTTTCTCTCACAATCCATGATTTAGGATCATTTTCTACACCATTTTCAATACCAAANAAGTANCGAGTAAACCATCGATTCATCATCTTAAGAGGAGGTGGACCACCATGCCCATCTTGATGATAATATATTTGAGTTGGTATTCCCATTTNAATTGCTTTTTTAGAAATTCTANAGCTATGATCAGGCATTACATTCCAATCATTAAATCCATGAGCCATCAACAGAGCAGCTTTCATAGGTTTCATTTGATTTAAATAATCTCTGCCTTCCCAAAAATCATTATAATCACCTGTTAATCTGTCCATACCATTCATCATTTCAGTGTCTCTTACCATTTGATTATTTCTAGCTCTATTTTCCTCTTTCCCGCTGTGAATAAAATCATAAAGAACATCAATGTCTTCACCTAAATAACCTCCAGGTGATCGAACCAATCCATTAGATCTATAATAATGATAATATGATGTNTTTGGTGCAATTGGAATAATAGCTTCTAACCCTTCAACACCTGTCGTAGCCGCAGCAAGAGGTATTGTTCCATTNTAAGAAGTTCCTGTCATTCCTACTTTACCAGTTGACCANTAAGCAGTTACTTCTTCATTACCTTCCCTACTTTTGTAACCCNTNGCTCTTCCATTTAACCAGTCAATTACAGCTTTTGGTGCCAGAGATTCATTTTTTCCCCCNACAGTTGGAGCACCATCAGATAATCCAGTTCCTGGTGANGATGAATGAACAACTATATATCCTCTTGGAACCCAAATTCTAATTTGCGAATTTGATATTATTGGTCGTCTACCTCTTCTTGTAACTTCAACATGTTTTCTTGGCTTTGGTTGTTGACCTAACTCATGCTTTACATCCCAAAATAAACCATCTATCATACCTGCAGTTCCAGCATAATATGGACTTGATTCATAAACAACAGGAAGCTTCAATCCATCATCTGTTTGTGAGGGACGAGTAACGCTAACATGCATTCGATCTTTTTTTCCATCATAATCTGAATCGAAAGTAGTCTCAACCCAAAGATCATGACGAATCCAGTTNCTTTCATCTTTAAACGCTTCCACTACNTGAGCTTCACCATTTTTAAAATATGGTACAGCTTTTTCTTGAGCATTAGCAAAGAATAAGACAAAAAAGGAGATAAGGTAAATTAATTTTTTCATTACAAATATGTTGTATTAAAAGTACAAAAACGATTTGGACTTGAAATACTAAAACATTTGANAATAAAAANTAACTTGATNANNTCTTCAGACNTTTTTNATTGATTTATCCAAAGAATATTTTCCAGGTCCAGTAAGCATTAATGCTATAAAAACAGCTAAAAAAAGAATGGCTTTCTCCATCCTAGAAAATGGATCATTAATGTGAACAATGAAAGCAGCAACAAACATAGTTGCTGCTGGGAAAAAACTAAAAAACTTTGTTTTGTATCCAATTAAAATAAAAATTGGTGCAAAAAATTCAGAAAATACTGCTAAGAATAAAGTTGGAACTTCACCAATTCCAATTGGGTTTGAAAATGTCCAATTTCCATCCAATAACTTAGTTAATTTACTAATACCATGACCATAAATCATAGCGCCACAAAAAATAATTCTTAAAAGTAATAGAGCAATATTATTCATGTTTAACTAAGAAACAATTTCTATACCATAGTAGATTAATATGGTAACAACAATAAATCTAAGTGTTTTTCCAATGAGCATCCATATACTAACTTTTGTAAAATTTACCTTAAAAAAACCTAAGCTCAAAGCAAGTATATCACCAAGAAAAGGCATCCATGAAAAAAATGCTATAAAACTCCCATATTTATCAATTTTATTTTTAAAACTAAGGACCTTTTCTTNTTTAATTTTAAAATATTTTTCAATTTTTTTCCAATCCCCAATTCTACCTATTGAGTAAGTTAATATACTTCCAAACCAATTACCCATAGTTGCTACAAAAATACTTAGAGGTAAATTAAATCCTTTGACAATTAAAAAACTTAGTACTATTTCAGGACTGAGCGGTATTAATGTTGCTGATAAAAAACTAGATAAAAATAATCCTAAATAACCTAATTCTTGAAAATATTCCACTTATAAGAAATTTTTATAAATCTAAATTTTTAACTTATGAAAACAAAACATTATTATGAGTATTGACGTAATTAATTTAAAGCATAAATTTTCCAAGTTCAAAGATCTATGGTCTCCCAAAGTTATTGGGGAATTAAACAATTATCAGTTTAAACTTGTAAAAATAAAAAATGACTTCATTTGGCATAAACACGATGATACTGACGAAGCTTTCATTGTAATTGAGGGCAAAATATTTATTGAATTTGTTGATAAAACTGCTGAAATTGATCAAGGGGAAATGATAATTGTACCAAAAGGTGTTGAGCATCGGCCATATGCAACAAAGGAAGCTAAAATTATGATTATTGAACCCAGAGGAGTCGTTAATACTGGTAATAAAAAAGATAAGCTAACAGCACCTAATGATGATTGGATTTAAAAAATTAATTATAAATTTTATCATTAAATATTCTCTTCAAGTTTAAGGTGTCGTCATATTTTTTTTGCAAATTAATTAACTCCTCAAACATTGATTGAATGAGAATTTTATTCTCATAATTTGAAATAAGGTTTTCTGTTTCAAAAGGATCGTTTTCTAGATTGTACAATTCCAATCGTTTATTTTTTGGAAAAAGCATTAACTTAAAATTATCTCTTCTTATCATTCTTTGAAAATCAAAATAATCACTTTGACAACAACCAAAAGTTCCATATATAGCTGGATGTATTTTTTCATTTTTATTATCAATAATTGTTTGATAAAAACTTTTAAAATCTACTTCATCTGGTACAGTAATTTTAGCTAAATCATAGGAAGTTGGGACTATATCTTGAAGATATATGTCAGAATTGTATTTTGAATTTGGTTTTATTTTTGGCCCTGAAATTATCATTGGAACCCTAATGCTGTGGTCATATAAGCTTTGTTTTCCAATTAATCCATGTTGCCCCACAGACAAACCATGATCAGATGTAAAAATTATATATGTATTATCTAATAATTTCTTCTTTTCAAGATATGTCATAATCTTTCCTACTTGTTCATCTAAATGACTAATAATTGCATAGTATTCTTGAATGTGTTTTTTTACTGCATACTCAGATCTTGGATATGGGGCCAACCCTTCATCTCTCAACCCCGGTCGATTTCCAATCTCATACATAAATGGATGTTGCGGAGAGTAATTTTTTGGCAATTGAATCTCATCAATTGGGTACATATCTAAAAATTTTTTGGGAGCTTGTCTTGGATCATGTGGTGCATTAAAAGCTAAGTACATAAAGAAGGGATTGTCAAAGTTTTTAGAATCGTCAATAAATTCAATTGCATCATCTGCAATTATCTCACTCCAATGTTTACCACCTTTCCAAAATCCACCAAAAATTGAATCATCAGGTCTCCAGGAATTATCATTCTCATCAACAGGTCTCCCATAGCCAGGAGGCATGTAATCACTAAATTTTTGTAGATCATTAGATTCTTCTTTCCATTTAGCCAATTGTTTAGCAAATAATCCTCTATTGTCATCAGGCATTCCTGGTTTTTTATTTTTTACAACATCAAATAATTTTTCAACTGGTAAATTAACATGCCATTTTCCAGTCATATATGTTCGGTAACCATTATTTCGGAGAGTATTTGGCCAAGAATTAGATATTGCTTTTTCTTTATCACTAGTTGGAGAATCTACTTGATCTTTTGCTCTCCAAACAGATTTTCCAGAGATAATCATAGATCTTGATGCTACGCAAATAGCACCATGCCATGCTCCCATGTTATAAGTATGTGTCATTGTTGCTCCACTTTGAGCTAATCGGTCTAAATTCGGAGTTATTATCTGATTGTCACCAATTATTCCAACGGTGTCAAACCTTTGATCATCTGTGTAGATAAATACAAAATTTGGTTTTTCAGAACTTTTAGAGCATGAATAAACAATAAATAATAGCATTAAAATTATCTTTCTCATAAAATTTATTTTTTAATTTTCTTGCCGAGGCTTATTAAGGTATTAATATCCTCTTCATGAATTGATCCGTCAGGAAGAGGTCCAACATTCAAGAGTAAATTAGAATTGTTTGCTATTGTTTTTGAATAGATTTCAAAAACTTTATCTACTCCAACGTGTTTAGATCTTTTATCATATCCCCAATGTTTTGGAGCTACTTGTAATGTTGTACAAACTTCTTTTGGCTTGTCTTTATTTAACTCATATACTTTTCTAGAAATTTCGAATTGACTACCAACTCTAGCTGAAAAATTATGTTCTGGGGCTGAAAAATCTTCATCACCATTTGCTCCTTGTTTAAAGGAAATTAGTACATGTTTATTATTTGATCGTATTAGTTGATATGTTTCTTCAATTGGGAAAATTTCAGGATTTGAATAAAACCCCATTATTGGATCTAACCAAATTCCTGCAATTTCAGGATATTGATTAAGCAGTTCTAAAATTTGATTATGAGCAAAATCAATATATTTTCTAAAATCGTCTCTTGATTTGTATTTATATTCAGGTTGTTTGTTCTTATATGCGGGTCTAGCACTTTTCCAACCCTCCTCTCTTGAGTAAAAGTATGGGTGCTTCCAATCAGCTGCATATGAATAATATAAAAATAAACCGAGTCCTTTTTCTTTGCATGAATCGTAAAGTTCTTTAATTAAATCTCTTTTTGCAGGTGAATCAATAGAATTAAAGTCACTTTCGCTAGTACTAAATAAAGCAAACCCATCATGATGTTTTGCAGTAATAGTAATGTATTTCATTCCTGCATCAAGAGCTAATTCAGTGATTTCATCTGCATTAAAATTAACAGGATTAAAAGAGTCTTTTAATTGTGCATATTCNGAAACTTCAATAGTATCTCTAAGTTGAATCCATTCCCCTTTTTCTAATTGAGAATAAAGTCCATAATGAATAAACATTCCAAATTTTGAATCNTTAAACCAAGTTAAATTTGCCTCTCTTGGGTTTTCTAAATAAAGCTCATTATAGTCTTCTAAATATGTTGGAATAGATTCNCCTTCATTAAAACATCCTGTAAGAAGAATTATAAATATTAAGTGCTTAATAAATTTCACTATATTAAATATAATCAAATGAAGTTTATATATTTAAGTTAAATGAAAGCCATAACAAAACAGTATCTAAAGAGAAAAATTAATCAACTAAATAAAAAAATTCATCGTGCAGAGGAACAAGAAAATGANAACAAGATTTGGTGGAGAAAGATGAAACTAGAGAAGCTAAAGGACAAATTAAATAAAATGAAGTGAGAAAAAAATTAGATAACAATCAGATTGAAAAGTCATTGTCTGAACTAAGTTTGAGCTGGAAACTAGATGACGGATTTTTAAAAAAAACATACAAATTCAAAACTTTTGAAAATGCAATAAAGTTTATAAATTCCGTTTCAATAAAATGTACAGAATTTGATCATCATCCAAAGTGGACTAATATTTATAATCAAATTGATNTTGAATTAAANACTCATGATATTGACGGTATTTCAAAATTAGATTTTGAATTNTCAGAATTCATGAATATTACATTTAAAAAAATTGAAGATGAATAAATTAAAAATTTTAATCATTTTGATTGGGTTAATCCCCTCAATAATTTTTTCACAATTACANGGNAACCANTATGATCAGCTCATATTAAGAGGNGCNACNTTAATTAATAGTACTGGNGCNCCACCNATTGGTCCTGTTGATATTGTCATAGAAAATAATATTATTAAAAACATTCAAGTGGTTGGATATCCTGGTGTTGAAATAAATGAAAATAGACGCCCAAAGCTTACAAAAAATGGTAAAGAAATTGATTGTGAAGGGTCATATATTTTACCAGGTTTTGTTGATATGCATGGACATATTGGCGGAAGGTCTCAAGGTGCAGAACCTGATTACGTTTTTAAGTTGTGGATGGCTCATGGAATCACAACCATTAGACAACCCAGTGGAATGGGTACAGATAGGATTTTAAAACTGAAAAAACAAAGCCAAAAAAATGAAATAATTGCACCAAGAATTTTTGCTTACACAGGTTTTAATTCTAGAGTTTCCTCTCCAGAAGAAGCAAGACAATGGGTTAGAGATAATGCAAAAAAGGGAGCAGATGGTATTAAATTTTTTGGCGCACCTCCGGAAATAATGCAAGCTGCATTGGAAGAAAATAAAAAACTAGGTCTTAGGTCTGCCTGTCATCACGCTCAGCTTGATGTTGTAAAATGGAATGTATTAAATTCAGCTAGAGCTGGGCTCACAACAATGGAACATTGGTACGGTCTGCCCGAAGCATTATTTGAAGATCGAGTTATTCAAAATTATCCTCCTGATTATAATTACAACAACGAACAGCACAGATTTGAAGAAGCTGGAAAACTTTGGAAACAAGCTGCTGCTCCATTTTCAGATCATTGGAACAACGTAATGGATGAACTGATTTCTCTTGACTTTACAATTGATCCCACACTAAATATATACGAGGCTTCTAGAGATTTACATAGAGCTAGAAGAGCTGAGTGGCATGATGATTATACATTGCCTAGNCTTTGGGGGTTTTATGCTCCAAGTAGAATTTCACATGGCTCNTATTGGCANTTTTGGGGTACAGANCAGGAAGTNGTTTGGAAAGAAAANTACAGACTTTGGATGACTTTTTTAAATGAATACAAAAATAGAGGTGGAAGAGNAACTGCTGGTTCNGACAGTGGATTTATATATCAATTATATGGATTTGCATTTATTAGAGAATTAGAATTATTAAGAGAAGCTGGATTCCATCAACTAGAAGTTATTCAATCAGCAACTCTTAATGGTGCTGAGGCATTGGGTATTGAAGATAAAACAGGATCTGTTGAAGTTGGTAAATATGCAGATTTAATTATTATTGACGAAAACCCATTAGAAAATTTAAAAGTCTTATATGGAACTGGAGCCATTAAGTTAAATGAAAACAATGATGCTGTAAGNGTTGGAGGAGTAAAATATACAATAAAAGACGGTGTAGTATATGATGCTAAAGCACTTCTAAAAGAAGTAAAAGATATGGTTGATTTAGCAAAAAAAGAAGCTGGATATAAAATCAAACAACCTGGAATAAATTGATAAGATTACTTTTTCTTTTACTGAGTTTTTATATTTCATCACAAACTAATCAAAATAGTAAAGAACATACTCTAGTTCTTGACATTCCTAATATTGAAACTGCTGGAATTATTTACATAGCTGTTTATGATAATGCTGA
>NZOB01000017.1 GCA_002693085.1 Flavobacteriaceae bacterium
AAACTTGATAAAGATGGTTGGATGTGGATGCTTCATGGTGATGTTGGAGAGGATAATCTTGTTGCAGGTGTTTTAAACAAAGAAGACTCTACTCCAGGGCAATGGATTGAGTCAGGTCCACATCTAATGTTTATTCCAAAAGATATAAAATCTCTAGATAACTGGAATACTGATTTTACAACTGGAGAACCTTATGTAATGTTCCCGGGAACTATGTATGCACACGTAATGATACCAGTTGAAGGATATTATAAGTACCAAAAAGAATCTGAACCAAAGTAAGTTCATATAAGCTTAGTCATTTCTAAAAATATATGAGTTAAGAAATGAAAACTGTTGAAGTAATTCGCACTACTAAAATACCAGCAGAAATTATTTGGGATGAAATGAAACACTTTGATCGTGTACTCAGATGGGTTCCTGGGGGCGATAAAAGTAAAATTTCTGTAAAGGGTAAAGGTGTAGGAGCAATTAGAGATATAAACCTAATTACCCAAGGTTATGTTCAACACGAATTAATTGCTTACAGCGAAGATGATTATTCATTTTCTTATAAACTTACAGATGGAAAACCTGTCGGAATGCAAGATTATGTAGTTGTTGCAAAAATTACACCGATTAATGATCAAGAATCTGAAATTAAATGGACGGGTAAAGTTTCATCAGACAAAAGACTTAAAGATGATGATGTAGCAGAAGCATTAACTACCGCATTAAATAATATGATTACTGGTTTAATAGCATTAATTAATAGAGAAAAACCTATTTTTGTAGATCAACCACTCGAAGATTGGCAAAAAAATAATATTTAGAATTTAACTTATATAAATTTTACAATATTATAATTCTTCATTATTGCATCAATTTTTTCAAATGACTGGGGATTCTGAGTGGATATAAAATTTGATAATAATTTTTTAATAGGCGACTGCATTCACGGTACAATGGTATGGCCAAAAGATGATGGTGTGATAGGTCCATGTCTGAAAAATTACGGTGAATGGTCTGAAGGAGAAAATATTATAATGTCTCAGTTTATTGAGAAAGGAGATATTGTAATTGATATTGGAGCGAATATTGGAACTACTGTTTTATCTCTTTCAAAACAAGTTGGTAATAAAGGTAAAGTATTAGCTTTTGAGCCTCAAAGTCAAATTTCTCAATGTTTAAATACCAACCTAACCTTAAACGGCATCACAAACGTAATAGTTGACAATGCTGCAATATCAAAAAATTGCGGTTGGGCAAAAATAAATGATAGAGATTTTGAAGAAAATGGTCGCTATGGCGAAGCAGGTATTTCAGAAAGCGGTTCAACAAAAGTTAGAACAATTAATTTAGATGAAATCGAGGTTGATAATTGTAGCTTAATAAAAATTGATATTGAAGGACATGAATGGGAGGCTATTCAAGGTGGAAAAAAATTTTTATTAAAACATAAACCAGCCCTGTATATGGAAGCAAAAAAAGATCAAGTTGGTACAGAAAAATTTCTTAAATGGTTGTTTGAAAATAAATGGATATGTTATTGGCATTATGCATTTTGGTATAGAAAAAATAATTATAAAAATTATCCCAATCCAATTCATAACCCGGGAACAGGTGATATGAATATTGTTGCAATTCATGAAACAAAGCCTCAACCTTTAAATTTATTAAAAATTGAGAGCTATAAAGAATCTTGGGATGAAAATAAATTATTAGAATTTTATAAGGCCAATAATTTACAAATTATTTAAAATTAATTCTTTTGTATCCAAAATTGATACATATTTGAAAATACTTCCTGATTTATATTTTCAATTTTTTTCCAATTTCTCAGTTCACTAATTTTTAATCCTTTAAAATTTTTTTCAACAATCTCTCTAACTAAATTTTGTTTTTGAGCGTTAAAGAAAAATCCTAAAAAATTAAATTTTTCACCAATTAAATCAAATAACTCATCTATATTAAAATCCAGTTCCTGTTCGTGCATTAATAAATCTATGAATGAGGAAATCGAAAAAAAATCTGATACTCTGGAAGAGGAAGCATACTTAATATCATTCCTTTTTGTCATTATTAATTTTCTTGCCAATCTAACTGACTGTTTATCTTTGCTAAGGTTTTTTGATAGAATTAATTTCTTTGAATGCTCTAATGTATTTCTAAAACTCCTTGCATATAGTCCTAACTTCATTAAACCATTATTTTTTAATTTATTTTCTAATATATTAAATCCTTTTTTAGGATCATTCATGTGATGTAAGACTCCCACCGACTCAATAATATCAAATTGATCTTGGTAAGAATCAAGCTCATTTATATCCCCATGTAGCCAAGTAATATTTTTAATATTCATCTCATCAGCAACCCTTGATGCATATGAAAGACTTTTTAAGCTTAAATCTAATGCATATATTTGAATATTTGGGTCTAAAGTAGCAATATTTATTGGATGTCTTCCGGTACCACAACCTGCTACAAGTAATTTTTTTGGTTCCTCTATGATTTTAGGCTTATTAGTGCAATGAGAATTTATATAATCAATATATTTTGTATTATTTTGAATATGTATATTATTTGATTTCCATCTTGGATATGGAAATGTCTCATATTGATTTTGAACCTTCTTTGATATTTTATCTTTAATATTTGAAATTTTAATAATTTGTTTTGATATTTCTTCTTCTTTATGAAAATCGATAACTTGTTCTTTAATAATATCGTTTAATTTTTGATCTATTTTATCCGATAACAGAAAATTTCTAAGATCTTTANATAAAAATAATTCTTTGTAAGAACCAAGTATAAAAATTTCAGAGGGTATAACTTCATCTTTATTTTTTATTTTTTGAAGAATTTTTTGTAATAAAATACTNCAGTTTTTAGTCTCTTTATCTGTTTCAAACCAACAATATTCATTTCTAAAACANTGATTTGAAATATTCTCTGAAAATTTTAANAAATTATCATCTAATAGAATTTCATTGTTAAAGATTGCAACTTCTAATAGTAATCTTCTCAAGTTTAGAAAAACCATTTCAATACCAATATCAGAAATATGTGTTTTCGAAATTATCTCATTTACATAATCATTTCCTAGAAATTGTTTAAACTCATCAAGTTCAAAAATATCAATTTTAAAAATTTTTTCTGTTTTTTTAATATTATCTAATTCAATTACTGGGTTATTTAAGTCAAGATCATCTAAGAAAGAACTCTCCAAAATATCTTTGCCATTATTTTGCTTTGTGATAGCAAGTGAAAATAATTTTTGAATCTCTAATAAAAGAAATTTATGAGAAAAATTTATCAATGATCTTGAAATATCAATTTTAGAGTTTTTTAATATATGAAAATACAATTTTTTATGAAAATCATTAATTTGATTAATAGATCCCGAGGCTGAAATCACAATGGCTATTGCCTCAAGTATTGAAACAATTTGTGGAATATTTTTGTGATAGCTATCTTTAGTAGGATCTAAAATATATTCGTTATCTTTTTTAAAAATTTCTAAATTTTCTTTTAATTTAAGATTTAAACTCTCTAAATTTTCCAAATAAATACCTCTTAAATCTTTATCATAATTTTATTTTGTTTTTTTANAAATAAAATCTTCAGCTAATTTAAAAATATGTAATTTTCTTTCANTATTCATTCTTGATAGAGTTTTTTTCATAAAAGATAATCTGTGATTATTCTTGATACGATCAAAATGTTTATCGACAAATCTCCAATAAAGACCATCAACTATATCACACCACTCACCTTTCTGATAATTACTCATTTTTAAAATATAATTAGAGCCACAAATATAAGGTTTTGTTGAAAAAATACCACCATCTGCATAGGTCCCCATTCCATATACATTTGGCACCATAACCCAATCAGAAGAGTCGACATACATTTCCATAAACCACTTATAAATTTCTTTTGGATCAATCTCNGATAATGTCATCATATTTGAAATAATCATTAACCTATTAATATGATGCGTATACCCATATAAATTTGAATAGTTTATAGCATCGTCGAGNGGAGGGATGCCTGTTTCGCCGGAATACCAAACATCATCTAATTTTTTTGAGAAATTGAAGAAATTACTATTTTCTTGTTTATCGCCTTTAACAATATAAACACCTCTAATAAATTCTCGCCATCCAATAATTTGTCTGATAAATCCCTCAACTGAATTNATTGGGATTTGATTATTTTTAGTATAATTAATAACTTTAATAATAATATCTTTTGGAGTTATTAAACCAAGATTTAATGAAGAACTAAGTGCGCTGTGAAACAAGAAATTGTCTTCAATTAAAATTGCATCTTCATAGGAGCCAAAATTTTCAAATTTTTTCTTTATAAAGTTATCTAAACTTCTTAATGCNTCTCTCCTTGTTAAAGGTGTCCATATTTCAGATAGCTCGCCGGGATGCGAGGAGAAATTATCATTAATTATTTTTTTAATTTTTTCTATGTATTTTGATTGAGAAAATATGGGTTTTGAAGGCAATTGAGTATTTTTTGGAATTTTTTTTCTATTTTCCTCATCAAAAGACCATTTACCNCCTACAGGAAGTTGGTTTTGATCCATTAAAATGTTAAGTTTTTTTCTAATTCTCTTATAAAAATCAGCATGGCTTAATGACTTTTTCTNTTTTGAATACTCTATAAAATCTTCTCTAGTCTCTAAAAACATAGGAGATTTATAAAAAGTTATTTTAAGACGATTAATTTCTGAGAAAGTATTCATTCTATCTTCAAAAAATTTATCTTCAATTTCAAAAAATTTTATATGATTAATTTTATTTTTAATTATGTATTTTTTTAATTTTTCTTCGTATGATTTTTGGAAATCNTCATCACTTNCTTCTGAGTAAAAAACATTAAAATTATTTGAAATTAATTCATCTCTTTTTTCTCTCATTGCACACAAAAACATTAAAATTTTTAACTTATGGTGTTTTTCATAAGTACATAATTGATAATCTTCAGCCATAAAGATATGGTTTATTTTTAATTTCTTTATTTCATCNACAGGAAATAATTGATTACCCAAAANTATTANAAGATCTTTTGATTTCATAGATACACTTTCTCAAATTGTTAAAAGTAAGTTTTATTTGAATTCTAAGTTTCAACATTGACTTTTTCAAGAACTCTACAATTAAAACCTACNACTATCCTATCTTTGTCNCCCTTATAAAGATCTTGATAATGCTGAAGATATGATGGAAAAAAAACTANTAATCCATCTTCCGGAATAATTGAAANATCAGTCTCACTAAGNTGAAAAGAACCAAAATCATAATAATTTGTTTTTATTGGACTGTTAAAAACAGTTGATCCACCATTATTTATTTGATCTGTTTGAAGATAAAAAATCCCACACCAACTGCAGTTAGCGTGCATATGTACATTATGAGTGCTATTTTTACTACCAATGTGAAACCAGCTTTCATTAAAACTTATTTTATAATCACAATCTTCATTTTGAATGTCATTCAAAACGTCTTTTAAACATGAAGCTATAAAATTTTTTGACTCATTAATTATGGTATCTTTAGTTGAAAAAAAATTAAAATTTGACTCACTTAAATTATGCTTTAATTCATTTGCAATATTTGATTCAATACCATTAATATTTTTCTCTAAGATGAATTGATTTAATTTCTTNGCTAAGTTCTCGTTTTTAAATTTAAAAATTGGAGTTGCAAAAAAATCATTTCTTATGTACGTATTTTTACTCAATTTAATCTCATAAATAATAAATATTAATATTACTTAATATTTTAAACCTCAGTTCCAATTTATAACCATTCTACCTCTTGTTCCACCTGCATCAAGTCTACGATGAGCTTCAGCGACATTATNTGGTGTTACTGTATCAGCTACTCTTAGAGATATTAAGCCATCTTCGACTTGTTGACGAAGTTTATCAAGNCTCTCAAAGTCACAATTGTATTCAGAGACCCAAGTAGCAGTAAAATTAATATTCCTCTGAGGCTCTCCAATAAAATTTCTNACTGAAGTAAATGAACCATTATNTTTTACAGCGNCGATTGCTTTTTCATTTAATAAAGCTCCATCAGCAANNCCATCAACACCNTCAGGAAAAATTTTTCTGATTTCTTCAACAAAATTTTTTTCTCTAGAAATAATATGATCAGCTCCAAGNTCTTTTAGAAGTTTAAGATCNCTCTNGTTTGAGTCTGCTATTACAATTAANCCATCAGCTTTGGCAAGTTGAATTACATAACCGCCGTAAGCCCCTGGACCACCTGTTACAGCTATAGTTTGGCCTTTATTTAAATTTAATAAATCTAAAGATAAACGTGCTGTTAATCCATTCATAGGTAAGGTTGCTGCCTCAATGAAAGAAGTATTTTTTGGTATCCTTACAACTGCAAACTGATTCAAAACTAATTGATCACTGTAAGCACCATGAGTACCATTTGGCATTACCATCCCCATGACGCTATCTCCGACTTTTATTCCTGTTTTAACATTCTCACCAACCTCTTCAACAATACCGGCAAAATCCATTCCTGGGACACATGGAAGAGAAAAATCTTTGATAAAATGTTTAATTAATCCGCTTCTCGAAACAATATCAGTTGGATTAACTGCGGATGCATAATTCTTAATTTTTATGTCCTCAGAACCAATTTCATTATCAGGAAACTCCATTACCTCTAAAACTTCTGGATCTCCAAATTTTCTAAAACCAACTGTCTTCATATTATTCTCCTTAAATTTCTATAAATAATTTTTAAAATTAAATGCTAATAAAATATGATTATTAATTTTTAAAATTTTTTAGAATTGTTTTAACATCATATATGTCGTCTCCATCATACCTTGGAGCATACCTTTTATAAGCAGATGTTATTTCATTATTTCTTTTTTCAATATGAACACTATTATACGCATGCGAAACTATTATGTTCTCTTCATTCTTAATTTGTTCTTTAACTATATTAGCAAACTCATCAGCGCTCATACCACCTTCAATCTCTCCTGTTAATGGTGTATCTACATAACCAGGGAATATTGTTCCAACATGAATATAATCAGGAAGATCATTTCTTAAGCTCTCACTTAAACCAAGAACTGCATGCTTAGACGCGACATAAGCAACTGATTTTGGAACAGCAACAAATAATGAATTCTCTGAGCCAAGATTATAAATGGCAGCATTGGTTCCTTGCTCTATCATTTTTTTACTAAAAACAGCACATCCATGCCAAACTCCAAAAAAATTGACATCAAAAACTTTTTTAGCTTCTTTAATATTTACTCTGTCAATTCGTCCTCTAGCACCTGAAATACCAGCATTATTTATTAACATGTCAACACTACCAAAATGCCCAACGGTAAATTCTGCAAATTTTTCAACACTTTTAAGGTCCGTCACATCAAGATATGTTTCAGAAGCCTCTATCCCTAGATCATTTAAAAATGATACTGCTTCTTTTAGTTTATCTTTTCTAGGCTCTCCAATAACTATTTTTGCACCCTCACTTCCAAGTGTCTTTGCTAAAGCAAAACCTATTCCTGTAGCGCCACCTGTTATTGCTATCACTTTGTCTTTTAAATTTCTCATAACATCACCTATTAAAGCTTACTTATAATTTTTCCTTCTATC